>JBAVHJ010000174.1:0-2057 GCA_049685715.1 Terriglobia bacterium
CCCAAGGATGGTTTGAGGCTCTTTATGACGAACGATCCTACGAACCCGTTCTCCTGGGAAATGTCACTCACGAAGAGGGGATCAACTACGCCGACATTTGGTGTTCGTTCCGGGCGCGGCATTCCAAGGTGGATTCGCCCAAAACGGATCTGGAACAGCTCTCCGGGTACCACATCGCCTCCGTGTCCGTTGAGACTACCATCAGGGCGGACGCACAGGTCACGGCGACAGCCCGGCTCGATTTGAATTCCCGGGTCGAAGGGGAACGCTTGTTTCCCTTTGAGCTGTCACGCGGCCTCAAAGTCTCTTCCGTCAAGGATGGAGCTGATCATCCCCTTGAATTCTTCCAAAACAGCTTGTTGGAGGGGCACGAAATCGCACTCCGGGGAAATGACCTTGTCTATGTCCTACTGGACCACCCGACCCGCAAGGACGAACCGCTGACCCTGGTTTTCAATTACTCGGGCGATGTCATCACCAACCTTGGCAATGGGATCTATTTCGTGGGAGCGCGGGGTACCTGGTATCCCAATCACGGTCTCTCTGACGCTGCCCGGTACCGCTTAACGTTTCACTACCCGGCTTCCATGACGCTGGTCGCTACGGGAAATCTGATCAGTGAAACCACGGAAGGGCTTACAAAGACCTCGGAATGGGACTCGGGATGCATTATCGGAGTGGCCGGTTTCAACCTCGGCGAATATTTGACCAAGAGCCAGAAAGTCGAGGATGTTGAAGTGGAAGTGTTTGCCAATCGAGGGCTTGAGACTGTCGTGCGCGACCTCCAGGCGCGCCTCGACCAGCTCCGGGCCGCGCGAATCGCTGCCATGCAACAGGCGCGCCCCCGCCAGTCAATGCCCCCCCTCTTCCCCGACCCTTTGGTCTTCCCTTCGATCAATACGCAGACGATATTAACCAACGTAATCAGCGATACGGCTTCGGCGCTCCAATTTCTCGAATCCTGGTTCGGACCCTACCCCTACAAGAAGCTGGCCATCTCACAGATCCCGGGCCGCTTTGGCCAGGGATGGCCTTCCCTGTGCTATGTCTCCACCCTGACCTTCCTGCCCCATGAGCAACAGGTGGCCCTGGGATTTGATCGTGATTCACAGATCGCCTTCTCCCAATTGATGCGCGCGCACGAAATCGCTCACCAGTGGTGGGGCAACCTGGTGGGCACAGAAAGCTACCACGACACTTGGTTGATGGAGGGAATGGCTAATTATGCCGCCCGTATTTACGCAGCGACCAAGGATCCGAAGGATAGAGACTGGATCGAAGCGATGCGCCATTTGAAGCTTCACCTGCTTGAGAAGGATAAAGGGGACCAGACGATCGAGAGCGCCGGTCCCATCTGGCTTGGCTGGAGACTCTACTCTTCCAAGACTCCCGCTGCTTATCAGGAGGTCGTGTACGGGAAAGGGGCTTGGGTCATTCATATGTTGCGAATGATGATGCGTGATCCGCAAACCCAATCCGACGCCCGTTTTATTAGTACAATGAAAGCTTTCATAGCCCAGTTCAAGGATCGAGGAGCCTCCACTGAGGATTTTAAGAAAACCATTGAACAGCACATGACCCCCACCATGGATGTGGAGGGAAATCGAAAAATGGATTGGTTCTTCGACGAATGGGTCAAGGACGTCGGCATTCCTGAGTACCAGTTGAGCTATTCTCTTGGAGGATCCGAGCAGAAGGGATACGTATTGTCGGGCAAGATCCTCCAGTCAGCCGTACCCGTTACCTTTGAAATGCCCGTGCCAGTCTTTGCTCACTACGGAAACCGTCCCGTTCAGGTGGGCGTGGTCAATGTGTCGGGTGAGGAAACTTCATTCCGATTTCGTTTGAGCGGATCAAGATCCAAGCCCTCAAAAATCACGTTGAATGACAACGAATCAGTGCTGTGTGTTGTGAAATCAAGATAAGCTGCCGCCTGCCTGAATTTGCTCACCCGGCAAGTCGATCGGTTGCACTTTTCGTTGATGGGAGATGGAATGGCGGGTGTGGTGAAGTGGAAATCCCATGTTTTACCGGGGTTCGCCCTGATGGCTCTTGAC
>JBAVHJ010000175.1:0-34048 GCA_049685715.1 Terriglobia bacterium
GTCGTTCCCATCTCCGCCGTCGCGTGGCCGATCGCCTCGCCGATCGCATGGGAGATCGCTGGGACGCCATGGCGCCTGAGGAGCGGGAACGATTCCGGCAGCGCGTACGCGAACGTTGCGGCTTTGACCCATCCACCGGCGAGAGCAAGGCGCCATGAAGCCGACGGGCCCCGGACGCTGTCCAAATCAGGGATCGCTGAAGCTCTCCGGTATCGGGCAGAAGGACAGGCTCCAGGAGAAATAGTAATAACTCTAGAGACAAAACGACAGAACCTGCCAACCCGCTGAACCCGACCTCTTGGGAGGAAACGAAATGACAATCAGCAATATCGAGAAGTCACAACGCACGGCTGCAAGGATCGCAGGACTCGCTTTCCCGATCTCGTTCGTCACCGTGGTCGCGGTCAATTTCGGCATCTTCGCCCGCCTCATCATCCGCGGCAATCCGGCGGAAACTGCTCGGAATATCCTGGCGCATGAAACACTATTCCGTATCGGCGTCGCGGGCGACATGGTTTACTGCGTTGGCGTTGTCGTACTGCTGACAGCGCTTTACGTCATCCTCAAGCCAGTCAGCCAGAACCTTGCCTTGCTCGCGGCATTCGGCAGGCTGGTCCATGGCTTCACGTGGCTGCTGGCGACGCTCAATCTCTTTACCGCTCTGCGACTCTTGAGTGACGCTGATTACTCGCGTGCGTTTGGACCAGGCCAATTACCGGCCTTGGCGCGGCTGTACCTCAGTGGTTTCGACGCGTACTACGTTGGCTTGCTGTTTTGGGGATTGGGTGCCACAGTTGGCAGCTACTTGTGGTTCAAGTCGAAGTACATCCCCAGAGCACTGGCTGCCTTTGGTGTGATCTCCAGTTCATGGTGCGTCGCCTGCACATTCGTTTTTTACATCTTCCCCGACTTCTCCAAAGTAGTGAACCTGTGGTGGTTTGACTCGCCCATGGCTATCTTCGAACTAGCCCTGAGTTTTTGGCTTCTGTTTAAGGGAATACGAACACCGCTCGTCGAGTAACGGTTCCTGCGTCAACCGCGAAACAAGGAGAGAGAGGACATGAATTCAACCAAAAAGGCAGCAAGAATCGCAGGATTACTGTATGTGTTAATGTCAATACCCGGTGGCTTTAGCCTTCTGTATGTTCCCTCCGTTCTTATTGCGCGTGGAGATGCCACGGCTACGGCCAACAAGATTCAGGCCTCTGAGTTGCTTTTCCGAATCGGAATTGTGAGCGAACTGATTTGCGCGACCGGTTTTATATTTGTGGCTCTGGCTCTATACCGTTTACTCAAAGGGGTCGACAAAACACAGGCTTCGCTCATGGTGACTTTGTTTGTGGTCTCCGTCCCCATATCGTTTCTTAATGTGCTTAACGAAATTGCTGCCCTGACACTCTTGAGCGGTGCTAATTTCTTGTCAGTTTTCGACCCACGTCAGCTGAATGCCCTGGTAATGCTATTTCTCGGTTTGCATAATGACGGAATTCTTCTCGCCCAGATATTTTGGGGACTTTGGCTTTTCCCCTTCGGGGTTCTTGTATTTAAGTCGATTTTCCTTCCCCGAATTCTGGGTGTCTTGCTGATAATTGCATGTTTCGGCTATCTGACCAGCAGTTTTACGCTCTTACTCTTCCCAGCTTACGGACAGAGTATTTCCAGGTTTGCTATGGTGCTTACTCTTGGGGAGCTGCCGATTATGTTGTGGCTTTTGATTAAGGGTGCAAAGGATCAACCATTAGACGCCCCGGCATAACCTGGACCGAACTCCCGCGGCGTGGTGGAACTGTCGCTGTGCCGCCTCGTCATCGGCGTGAGCATTCCGAAGTGGGAAGAAAGCAAGCGCTTGGCGAGTTAGCAGAGCGTAACCGGCCATCGCCTAAAAACCGCGTCAAGGAGAGTATCCATATGAAAGCAATCGTCTATTACAACTACGGTTCACCCGATGTTCTTAAATGTGAAGAAATTGAAAAGCCGACCGCTGGGGACAATGAGGTTTTGATAAAGGTTTGCGCGGCTTCCCTCAATGCACTTGACTGGCGCTTAATGAGAGGGAAACCGTTGTTTGCCCGCCTTATGATGGGGGGGCTGCGCAAGCCAAAGAGCACACGACCAGGCGTCGATGTGGCGGGCCAGGTTGAAGCGGTTGGCAGAAACGTCACCCAGTTCAAACCAGGCGACGAGGTGTTCGGCGTGTGCCGTGGGGCCTTTGCCGAGTATGGGTGTGTTATTGAAGAAAAATTGGCGCTGAAGCCGGCTAACATAACGTTTGAGGACGCGGCCGCCGTACCCGTGGCGGCACTCACTGCCCTTCAGGGTCTTCGTGATAAGGGACGGATCCAGCCGGGCCAAAAGGTTCTGGTTGATGGCGCATCGGGTGGTGTGGGTACATTTGCGGTCCAGATTGCCAAGTCGTTCGGGGCTGAAGTCACTGCTGTGTGCAGCACAAGAAATGTGGACACGGCGCGATCGATTGGCGCAGACCATGTGATTGATTACACGCAAAAGGATTTCACCAAGAATGGGCAGCGTTATGACCTGATTCTTGCCGCCAACGCATATCATTCGATTTTCGATTACAGGCGCGCATTAAGTCCCAAGGGAATTTATGTCATGGCTGGAGGTGGTTGGACTCAAATTCTCCAAGCTATGTTACTGGGACCATTCCTGTCACTGATTGGGCGCAAGAAGATGCGCTTCTTTATGGCGAACGTAAACAGGAAGGATTTGGTTCTTCTGAAAGATCTTCTTGAATCCGGGAAGGTTGTACCCGTCATAGATAGACGTTACCCGTTGAGTGAGGTGGCTGAAGCTATCCGGTACATTGAAAAAGGACATGCGCAAGGGAAAATCGTCATAACCGTTGAACATTGCAACAAGAAGTAACAAGTCTTTCCGCCAGACCGGTATTCATAACAAGGACGAGAGCCAGATCCAAATTTTCATTCGACCCATTGACAAATCAAAATCTGAACGCCTTTCCTACTGTAGATCCCGACTGGGGCGACGCGTACTACTCTCAGCTTCTAAGGGAGTGACGGTTTACCATCAATATTTTGGAATGTTCTTCTAAGACGTTGAAGGGGGACTCATAGAAGATTTCACAATCCGGTGAAGCTGATTGCCCTGAGAGGTTGAGTTGCACAAGCTTCGGTAGTCGACCGGATCAATCAGGACGGGTCTGTCCTGCCGGCCGGACGAACCCGAGATCCGCCACAAAACGGGCGGATCAGGTCGGCAAAACCGAGCCACTTCATAAGTGGCTCCGATTTATCACCATAATTCATCATTCTCAATTAGAGATCTCCGGCTGAATCGAGCTTTTCGTTCAGCTCGACTCCGGCTTTTAACAGCTCTGCCATGAAGGCAATTGGATCTACGGCGTCGGCCAGGAAGTGGACGCCAGCGCGGACGGCTTTACGCTCCAATACCATGCGGGCGACCGTGGCCAGCGTCACTCCGTGAATCCAGTAGTCCCGGCGCTCCTTGTAAACGATCTGAACGTTTAGGGCTACCCTGCGCCCTGGAGATTGCCCCAGGATCTTAGCGGCGACAAAGCCGTCCACGGGCAGACGATTTCTGCGAAATACGTTCCGAACCAGGCGAACACACCATCCTTCGGGAAGAGGGACCGCGGCCATCAGAGTGGTGGCAATGACAGTCCGAAACCCCGACAGGTAGGTGTATGTGAAGACGTCGATCTCATTGAACCGACGGCCGACCCCGTTCAGTTCGGGAGTAGAGAACATAGCGAAACGGCCGGGGCCGATGGGGTCACCCAAATTGACCCGGCGGAAGGCTTGCGACATCTTGGCGCGGGTCCACTCGCCCTTGTGAAAGTAGCCAGCCCGACGGAGCCCTAGTTGACGGATATACCAGGCCCCGTCGCGCAGGGCATTGGTGGACCACTCGCCCGAGTCGCCGAAATACACCGTCAACGACTCGATCGCATCCATCCTGGCCTTTGCCTGTGCCACCGCGTAAACGGGCAGGAGCTCGCTGAGGCCTGGCATCCATCCGGCCGAGATGACGAACGACAAACCCAAATCCTCAATCTCCCGGCTGTGAAGGAGCATGCGTTCTTTGACCAACGACATGCCGGCCGCATCAATATAGCGACACCGCTTGCGAAAGGCTGCCTGAGCGACGCGATCCTCGAGCACCTTGATGGGCCCAGCGCAATTGATGATGATCGAACATCGGCTGCAAAACTCGTCCAACGAGTGAGCATCGAGGATGTCGAGCTGCGCCGCAGACACTCTGCCATCGAATTCCGCCGCCAAACCCTTCCCCTGGGCCAAATCACGTCCACCGATGAGGATCTCTCCATCGCCGGACTTCCATAGCTCGGACGCAACGACTCGCCCGGTTGCACCGTAGCCACCCACAATGCCGAAGACGGTTCGACTCATTATTCAATCCTACAGCATCCAACCCATCACGAGGTCGGATCCTCATTTTCCACGACCTGCTGATTGACCGGCACTACTTGGTGCTTTGGCTGCATTATTGGTCGTCCTTCTGAACGAGATTCAACTTCGAGGCGAGTGAGTTACATGATGAAGTAAAGCCAATGAGGCAATATCCCGGTCTGACCCCATTCGCTTCCTTCCGCATAGGCCGTGATCCAGGAGTAATCTGAGGATGCAAGCCCTATGAACCGACGCAACATGGCATAGGGATAATTATGAAAAGTGTCAAGTCTCTGCAAATGGCAATTGAAAGATCGCCGCGGGCGGCGTTGCTGTTTCCCCGACGGAATTGCCCATTCCAGAGATCTGACAGGCGGTCTTATCTTGCACAGATAGTTTCCGAGAACATCGGGAGACCGGTGTAAATTACACCACAGGTCCACCCGAACGGCCGGATCGACACTTCACCAAGCATTCTTTTCAATCGTCTCTCAGTAGCTTCGCTTGTTTCTCATTCATCAGAGAGGTCTCGTTCATCGATCTCACCTCATAGGAGGTATCAGCCCATCAAGACATTGACCTGATGTTGACTGCCATCACTTAGCAGTGGAATCCTGTTCCCGCTTAAGATCTTCCCATCGAGGATCACTTGCTTGACGCCCTGGTTGATGCCCGATGGATTGTGCACCTGGATTTGAAAAGTGGTTTCACCCACGCGGTAAGCCACCTGATAGTTTTGCCAGCTCTTGGGGATACAGGGATTGATTTGCAATGTCTTGCCTAGTCGGCCTATTCCCAGGATAACTTCCAGTCCGAGGCGAAACATCCAACCACTCGACCCGGTGTACCATGTCCAGCCGCCGCGTCCGGCGGAGGACAGCACATTGTAAACATCCGCCGCGACCACGTATGGCTCCACTTGGTAACGCGCCAACTTTTCCGGTGTATTGCCATGGTAAATCGGGTTGAGCATGCGGAACAGAGATTCAGCGCGATCCCCCTGTCCAAGTTTGGCAAACGCCCACACAGCCCACAGCGCGGCGTGCGTGTATTGCCCGCCGTTCTCACGGATGCCAGGCGGGTACCCTTTGATGTAACCCGGATCGCGCGGTGCCTTATCGAATGGCGGCGTGAGGAGCAGCAAAAGTTGGTCGTCCGGGCGGACGAGGCGGTTGGCGACCGACTCCATCGCCTGCGCCGCTCGCGCCGGGTCGCCCGCCTCAGACAAGACTGCCCACGATTGCGCAATCGAATCAATCTGACAATCTTCGTTTGCCGCCGATCCCAAAGGCGTGCCATCGTCGTAGTACGCGCGCCGGTACCACGCGCCATCCCAGGCTTTCGCTTCAATTGCTTTGCTTAAATCACCGGCGCGTTGTCGATATGTGATGGCTTGCTCCTGGTCGCCTCTGCCATCGCACAACTCCGCGAAGCCCGTCAATGTCGCACACAGGAACCAACCGAGCCACACACTTTCGCCGCGACCCTCGATGCCCACCCGATTCATCCCGTCGTTCCAGTCGCCGCTTCCCATCAAGGGCAGTCCATGCGCCCCGGCCGTTGTTCCCTTCTCTACTGCGCGTCGGCAATGTTCGTAAAGCGTATACGCTTCAGCGGTGATTGGGTACTGGTCGTAGCGTTCCGCCTCTCCCGTCTCCAATGGAGCAGCTTTGCGAAATGGCACTCTCTCGTCGAGAATGGACTCATCGCCGGTGGCAGCGACATAGTGCGCGGTGGCATACGGAAGCCATAGCAGATCGTCGGAAGAGCGTGTGCGAACTCCGCGCCCAGAAGGCGGATGCCACCAATGTAATACGTCACCGGCTTCAAACTGATGTTGTGTGGACTGCAGGAGGTGTTCGCGAGCGAGGTGAGGCGCGACGTGCACCAATGCCATCACATCTTGCAGCTGATCACGAAAGCCGAACGCTCCACTCGATTGATAGAACGCCGTGCGCCCCCATACCCGGCACGAAAGCGTTTGGTAGAGGAGCCAGCGGTTCAGCAAGAGATTCATAGCCAGGTCAGGTGTTTGCACGTGAATGGCTCCCAACAGGCGATCCCAGGACTCGTTCACTCGGTCCCAGACAAGCTTGACCTGCTCCACATCTTGATGTTGCTTAACCAGTCGCAATGCTTCCTCTCGATCTGCGCCCTCGCCCAGCAAGAAAAACACTTCTTCCACCTCACCCGGCTTCAGGTCAATGTGAAGCTGGAGGGCAGCACACGGGTCGAGGCCGGGCTCTACGACGCTTGCCAGTCCGATGCGATCGAGCGCGGCTGGATTGCAGAGACTTCCCAAGCGCCCTAGGAACTCGGTGCGGTCTGCTGTCAAGCCATGAAGTCTCTTGTTGGCAGCCACAAAGGCTACTCGCTGGCCAAATTCCGCGCGATAGGCGTTGCGTACCAAGAGCGCTTGGCGATCGCTGTCAAACTCGGACACGGCGTATTGTTGAGCGGTATCGCGGGTGAGGCCCAACACCCATTCGGCATAAAAAGTCGCGGTGATCCGCCGGGTGTGCGTCCACGTATTTTGCAGGCGCAGGTTCACCACCTTGACCGGCGCGTCCTGTGCGGCAAAGAGCCTCAACTTTTGTAAGAGTCCGTGACTATTGTGCTCAAAAATGGAATAACCGGGGCCGTGGCGGATTAGGTATGGCGCGGGCGCGCGGCACGGCAAGGGCGTGGGCGACCAGACCTGCGTTGTCTCCTCGTCGCGGAGGAAAAGCGCCTCGCCCGGCGGATCAGTGACCGGATCATTTGACCAGGGCGTGAGGCGGTTTTCACTGCTGTTGCCGAACCAGGTATAGCCCGCGCCGGTCTCCGAAACCGTGAAGCCAAAGTCTGGATTGGCAATGACGTTGATCCACGGAGCCGGGGTCCACTGTCCCGGATTAAGATAGATCACATACTCACGCCCATCCGAACTAAACCCGCCCATTCCGTTATCAAAGAGTAAATTGGTGGGGCGAGCGAGCTGTAACGGGGGTGCCTCCTCTCTTGAATCGGGAGGGACGGGAGTAAAGGGAGGCAGGCGAGTCGGCCGCATGCGCAGCGGTTCCAATTGTTGAGCCAGCGAACCCTTGGCGCCATCGAGTATGGCGCGCGCCGCCGTTTCCACCAGCACTTGGTCGGCTTCGCTCAACTGGTCGGCATACAGAGTAAAGATGCCGCCGCGCCGGTTAAGCCAATCCTCGCTATTCTGGCGAGCGAGGATGCGTTGCAAGTGCCCGCGCAGCTCTTGCCCGTACGTCGTCCCCTGCTGGTTAAGAATGACCAAGTCAATGTTGATGTGCCGGTTGCGCCAGTACGCATGGGCCTGGAGCACGTCTTGTACCAATGCAAGATCCTCCTGGCTGTTAATCCGGACCAAGAGGATCGGATAGTCGCCGGAAATGCCAAAGGCCCATAGCCCAGATTGTCCCTTACGATTCGCCGCGAGGGTCGCGGGCGCCCCGCGCAACGCGGCGCAGGGATAAAGCAAGGCCGACAAGAGTTGTTGGATGCTTTCCAGATCTATAGTCGTCAGATCGAGTTGGCGAAGTTCCGCTTCAGCGCGCACGCAAGCTTGGTCAAACGCGCGCACGATCACCCGCCCCTCTTGATAGCGGCGAGCTAACCCCAATGCTTTTTCGCGAGAGCTCGCCGTCAACGTGATAAAGCTCACCTGCGCCGACGCGTGGGGTTGTAGTTCGATCTCTTGGCCAAGCGCCATAATCGGATCGAGCGTCGCGCCGGTCATTCCAGACAACCCGTCGCCATTCGAACTTAAAGCCGCCGGAGCGCGGAGCGTCTGTCCCCGACCCAGGAATCGGGCCCGGTCAGTTTCGTGCGCACCAGTAATTTTGTGCCCCGGCGAGACAACCGCCAAGTGCGCCAGATAGATCGGTTCTTCGCTCGTCGAACGCGGGCGACGCCGAAAGAGCAGGGCGTTGGTTTCGGGCAGATACTCGCTTTCGACGAACATTTTATTGAATGCCGGATGGCGCGCGTCGGCGGCTTGGGGCGCAAGAATAATCTCGCCATAGCTCGTCAGCGCGATGTGCCGGACGCGATCCGTATGATTGATCAGCGAGATGCGACGAATCTCGACATCGTCGTCCGGCGCGACGGTGATTTCCGTTGTCAGACCGATGCCGTGATCGCTGCGCCGGAACTCTGCCATGTAGGGATAGAACTGCACACTGAAAGTGCTTTCAGCATTCTGGCTTTCGGAGAGTGCGGCCGTCGGTTGGTAGGCGGTTGACCACAGGTCGCGGCTCTCCACGTCCTGAAGATAGACCCAGGTCCCCCAATCTTCGCGCGTCGTATCGGCGCGCCAACGCGTGAGGTCAATGTCCTGCCAACAGCTGTACCCGGCACCCGCGCTCGTAATCAGCACGCCGTAACGACCATTTGACAGAAAATGAACCTGGGGCGCGGGCGACTGCACCGGCACACTCCAAGGGGAAGCGATGTTCTGACGTGGAACTAGATCGCGTCGTGCGCCACGCGCGTCCCCCGGTTGCGGGGACTCGGGTGGCGCATCGTACGGCACCTTCTCTTGCAGGAGCGGCTCGACACTCCGTACCTGTGGATCAGCGTGGAAACGCCGCACCATTACATCCTCGTGCAAATAGTTGACGAGAGACACCAAGATCATCCCCTGGTGATGCGCCATATACGAACGCACGACCGCATGCGTCTCTCCCCGCGCGAGTCGAGGGGGTGAAAAATCAACCGACTCGTACAAGCCATATGCGCCCAGCACCCGCAACTTGTCCAGGCGCGCGATGTTCTCCATCACCTTGCGCGGGCGCAACGAGAGCGCCAGCAGCGAGGCGTAGGGCGCAACCACCAAATCTTCATCCAGGTCACGCTTGAATCCCAGTCCGGGCACGCCAAAGGAACGGTATTGATAATTCTGGTTCGCGTCAAAAGCATAGTATCCCGACTCGGAAATGCCCCACGGCACGTTCTTCGCGTGGCCGTAAGCGATTTGGACATCCACGGCAGCAAGACAACTTTGGTGCAAGAACGTCCCCTCATAACTCCGCATCATCAGAGCGGGCATCAGGTACTCAAACATCGTCCCGCCCCAGGATAGAAGCGCGCGTGTGCCGCCTACTTGGGTCAGCGGACGACCCAGGTGCAACCAGTGCCCCGGAGGGACTTGGTTTTCAGCGATGCTCACAAGGCTGGAGATTCGCGCTTCTGACGCCAGCAAATCATAATAGTTGCTATCCAGTTTTTCTGCGGTGACGTTGTAGCCGATGTGAAATAGTTGGCGCTGCTGGTCGAAAAGGAAGCCAAAATCCATGGCCTGAAAATAACGCTCGGCCATTCTGTCCAGGTTTTGAAAGTCGATCAACAGAGCGTTGGCAGCCATCGCAGCGGATTCCAACTTCTCAGCCAGGCGCATGCACCAGTCACGGGCCTCTTGAAGCTCGTCGTCAAGAACTGCGGGGGTTCTGAGACCCTGCAGGTCTCTTGAACTTTCCAACCGACTTTGTAGTTCGGCCAATCGCGTCAGTCCTGCTTTGCAGACTTGGCCCAGCTCTTCAAGACTTGGCGCGGTCAAAAAGGCGTCTCGCAGCGCTTGCCAAGCGTCACGGATGGCGGGAGTCATATCTGGACGCGCGAACAGTTTGGGAAGTTGACTCACGAACAATAGCCACGGGGAGAATTGCTCCATTTCGCGTTGCATCCCGTGCAGGTGATTTCGCACTCGGTCGGCAGCGAGGCTCAGCCGGCGCAACATCACGGCATCGATGGCCTGCGCGCAGGATTCGATCAGCGACGCCGACAATCGGTTGAGTTCATTCCAGCCCTCGCCGGTCAACCGGTTCAGTAGCGGTGCCCAGGCATCGGGATTGTCTCGCACTGCCAGCACCTGCTGCCGCATTTGTGCGAGGTGAGCCAGCAGGGGTGTGGTGGCTGACTTGAGGGCGGCCGCCCGAAGATCGTTCGCGATTTCATCCAGGAGACCCTGCGTATCGAGCAAGCCCTCCCAGTTCTGCCAGCGCAGGACGGGTTGGTGAGGCAGGATCTGACATCCTTGCCAAAGCGTGCGGAGACAGGCAACCAAGTTTCCGCTGTCCACGGTGGAAAGGTAGCGAGGAGGCAGCGCCTCGAGGCTGCGCGTATCGTACCAGTTCAAAAAATGACCCTGATATTTTTCGAGATGCTCCATGCTTTCAAAGGTGTCGCGCAACCGCGCGGACAGACCCCACAAGCCAATGTAACCCTGGTCGTAGGCCGCCAAAGTGGAAAGGAGCAGCAACCCCAAGTCGGTGGGCGAAGTGCTGTGCGCGACAATCCCACGCGGCGCTTCCTGAAAATGGTCCGGGGGCAGCCAGTGGTCTTCGGGGCCGACGAACTGCTCAAAGAAAAGCCAGGTGCGGCGAGCCAAGCGGCGCAGCCATTGGCGCTCTTCGGGGGAAAGCGGTGCAGGCGCATGGCGGATCGGGCGGCTGATCCAGTAGGCGATCTCGGGGGAAAGTAACCACGCGACCAAGAGCGGGAGCGCAACAAAGAGCGCGGCGGGATTGAACAAGACGATCAGCAAGGCAAGCGCCACGGACGAAAGCATCGCCGCGAGCATCTGCCGAAAAGTCAATCCGCCGGCAAACCCGCGCACCGTATCCGCGTAGCTTGTCCACTGTAACAAGTGTTTGCGCGTGATCAACAACCGAAAGAGCGTTCTTGTAATTCCAACCAGTGTGACGAATGTTTCATAGAGAATAAATGCCAGTGCCAAAACCCACCGCACCACGCTGTTTTGGAACGGGTGAAGCGTATTATGCCAAGACTTGCCTCTTACTCGTTGAACCAATCCGATCACTAAGCCAGTAAAGACAGGCACGGCGAGTGTCAGCAATCCAGCCAGTGTCCATGCCCACGGCGAGCCGGGCAACCACAGCCAGCCGGCGATAAATAGAATCAGCAAAGCTGGCGAAAGCAGACTGCGGCGAAGATTATCCAGGATTTTCCATCGGGCGATGGCGGAGAGATCATTCGGGATCATCCCTTTTCCCACCGAGGGAACTCTCGGGAATAGCCAGGGCAACAACTGCCAGTCCCCGCGGATCCATCGGCGCGAGCGACGCAGGTAGACAAAGTAGTGTGGAGGATACTCTTCAAACAAGACGATGTCGGTCACCAGCGCGACGCGCCCGTGGATTCCTTCGATTAAATCGTGACTGAGCAACGCGTTTTCTGGCATCCGTCCCGCCAGACTACGTTCAAATGCGTCGATGTCATAGATCCCCTTGCCAACATAAACCCCTTCGCCAAACAAATCCTGGTACGCGTTGGACACGGCTCGCGTGTATAGATCCAATCCGACGTCCCCGGCAAAGATGCGCGTAAAGCGCGAGAGGTTCACGCTGGTCGAAGTGATTTCGATCCCCGGTTGCAACACCGTGTACCCGGCGATGACGGCGCCGCTGCGCGGATCGAATTCAGGGCGATTCAGTGGATGCGCAAGCGTGGCGACCAGCCGATGGGCAGCTTCGCGCGGCATGATCGTATCAGTGTCCAGGGTAATAACGTATTTGATCTCGCGTAGGACTGCGAGGTCGCCGGTTGGCACACTGAAGGCGGTTTCTCCGCCGCCGCGCAGCAAAAGATTCAACTGGTGCAGCTTGCCGCGCTTGCGTTCCCAACCCATCCATTGCTGTTCGCGCGGATTCCACTTGGGGTCGCGATGAAAAAGGTAGAACGGACTAGGTGTTTTGCGGTGATATTTCTCGTTGAGCGCGCGAACGCCTGACGCGGCTTGTTCGACCAACGTGTCGTCGCCCGACCGGCGCGGTTGAGGCGTGTCGGGCAAATCGGTGAGCAGGGCAAAAGACAGATGCGGATCCTGGTTGCGCAAAAAGTGCAGCTCTAATTGTTGAAGCAATGATTCGACTTCGGCGGTGCTGGTCAGAAGCGACGGGACGACCACCATGGTCTTGCGCTCGGCGGGGATGCCGTCCTCAAAGTCCATCTTCGGCAAAACCCTGGGTGGAAAGGCAAGGGTAACCATCCAGTTGACCAAACTGACGGACACGGTCAGGGCAGGTATGAGGAAGAGCAAGCCTGTCGCAGTCCATTGGAGGAAAGTCGCGCCGGCGTCCCTGGCGTAACCCATTCCACCCAGCAAAATGATCAGGGTGAACAACCCAATGCTGCCCAGGTACACCAGCGTCGGATGATCGAATATCCAGCGGCGCAAGCGTTCGCGCGCGGGAACGCGATAGCCCAGTTGGTCCTCGAGTAGCGCGCGTCCGATATCTAACAGGTAGTAGCCGACATGCGTAGCACGCGGCGCTTCCAAGCTGTCCTTCGAAGCCACATGTTTTCCGACATGACGCTGAGCCAGTTCGATCGCTTCGCGCGCGACTTGTTGCTCATCCCGGCCCGTGGCTTGTGCTAACTCCTCAATCACCTTGCGATAACGGTCGCGCGTCTCGCGATCCATTCCGACATAGACCCTCGCCGGATCGTCGCGCAGTACCTGCTCCACCCGGCTGACGCTTTCAAAAAAGAGTTGCCAATCCTGGATGGCCAGAGTCCGCAAGCTAACGATGCAGTTGGCGACGACCTCATCGTCCGTTCTCGCGTGGGGAAAAGTCATGGCGGGGAGCGAGTTTTCTCTCTGGAGGCCCGTGATGCGGCCGAGGGCCTGGGCTAGACACTCCAGGACGCCCAGGCGCAACATGGCCGGCAGCGCCCACAACTCGCCCATCGACAGTGGCGTGATGTCTTGATAGGGGTGGACAGAGCGCTTCACGTGGTCCAAGTCGAGATGCGCCCCGCTCACCTCAACCAGCACTTGTGCGATGGCATAGATGCGCGGATAACCCTCCAGGGGACCGGCGGCGAGTTTGGGCAACTGGCGGTAGAAGCCGGGCGGCATATCCTCGCGGATTTGGCGCAGGGATTGCTGCACTAGGTAAAAATTATCCAGCATCCACTCAGCCGCATACGAAAGAGGTTCTTTCGGGGAGGCGTCTCTAAAGCGCGCGGTCGCATCTCGCACAAGCCATTCCCGCTCTCTCAATTGGTCAACGAACGAAAGCTCGTGAGCCGGATGACGAGCGACGACCCGCGCCCGGGCATGCTGGCGCGCCAGATCTTCGAACTGGCTGTTATGCGTCGCATCATCGCCGACACGGGCTCGGTTTGCTGATGAATTCTGATCGATCGGTTTATTCGTCATGCGGTATCATCTTCCATGCTGCCTGGAAGCCACTTCAGCCATGGTGGGTTCTGTCTTGTTCTGGGGAAGGTCTTGTACGATCAACAACGGGGTCGTTCCATACGCAATGAAACTGCTGACCACACTGCCGAAAGGCCATTGTGTCAGAGAGGAATAGCCATGAGCGCTCATGAGGATCAGGTCTATCTTCTCTTGATCCGCCAAGTCATGCAGCGCTACGGCGGCTTGGTCGCTGACAAGCATGCGTGCTTCAACTTTTCCAGACAGCTGGGACTGAAGTTCATCGAGGTATTGAATCGCTTCCGTCCGATTGCGCTCCACGATTCGGTCAGCCAGTTCGACATCCTCGCGTGTGGGCAGTGTTCGCCGGGGCATTGCCGGCCGCTGAATGACGTGCGCCAGAAGGATCTGAGCCCCGTGGGCGCGGGCCAGGGTGCTCGCCACGGATAGGACACACTCGGCCCGCTGCGATCCATCCAGGGGAAGGAGTAACCGCCGGTAGCGCAGACCTGTCACATCCGCCGAGGTTGGCTGATAAGCGCGCACGACCATGATCGAAGTGCGGGCGCGCAGAATGATCTTCTGCACGACGCTGCTCACGTTCCAGCCACTCAAGCCGCTCTGCCCGTGGCTGCTGACAATGACGAGTTGAACGTCATTGGCGCGAGAAAACTCGATGACCTGCTCAGCTGCCTGGCCTTCCAGAATTTGCTCCTCAGTGGGCAAGCCGGCTTCTTGTAATCGGAGGGTTAAGTCGCGCAGGTAGGTTTCCGTATCAGCCTTCCTGATCTGCCAATTCAGCGGGTCAACCGCGCGGCGCCAAGTAGCCTTGCTGGATACATCCATTACGTGCACGAGGGTAACATGGGACTCGAAGGCACGGGCTATGGCTACGGTGTGAGGCAGCACGCACTCGGCCAGAGACGAACGATCCATGGGGGCAAGAATTCGGTCGAACATTTTCCTTTCCTTTCTATCGACAAGAAACCTGTCGTGTGTTGTGCTCCTCAGGCGCGCCAGACAACAGGTGTTTTGACCTTGTGTAAAGAATTTTCTGGTATGAGGCAATGGATCTCACCGACGCCTCTTTCGCTTCCCGTGTCTTCGGAGAACAAGTATCCCGCAAATTGGATTTCGACGGCAGACAAAAAATAAGGATCAGGTTTTAAATAACATCGTGGCATCGTGGGGTCGGATCTCCATTTTCTACGATCCGCTGGATAACCAGGGCAAGCACGTGTTTTGGCTGCATCATTGGTTGGCCTTCCGAACGAGCTTCGACTCCGAGGCAGGTAAGTTCCATGATGGAGGGAATTCGATGAGGGGATATTTGAGATTTAGCCAATTTGGCGTCCTCGACGGGATTTGAACCCGTGTTACCGCCGTGAAAGGGCGGTGTCCTAGGCCGGGCTAGACGACGAGGACGCGCAGGCATTTCAGAATCAGAGTTTATATACCGCAGGGCGCTGGATCGTCAAGGGGAAAGCCGCTTCCAGTGGCGCGTCTCAAAGTCATACCTTTAAACGTGAAGATCTGAAATCTGAGATTTGAGATTCAAAACAAATCAGAAGCTAACCGCAAAGGGCGCTAAGATGGCGCAAAGTTCGCAAAGTGTACGGGCGATTCAAACTGCAATTGTTGTACCCTCGAGTCGTCCAGGAGAGAGAATTTCTCGCCGACGTGTCGATTCGCCGCTTAATAAGCTTGATCACTTCGGATTCGGGTTACCCCCTTGAACAGTCTCCATCCGTGTCGTCCGTGTTCGTCAGTGTTCAACCTTCAGATCTCGCAGCTTATATCGCTGAAGTTTGCCGGTTGCGGTTCTTGGAAGATGCTCCATAAAAACAATCTCAGTGGGTGTTTTATAGGAGTGAAGCCGGAGGGACAAGAACACCTTGAGTTCAGCGGCACTGACCCTCTTATCTTCTTTCAGGACGACATGGGCGCGTGGAGTGATGAGGCCGCTGGGATTCACCACGCCGACGACGCCGGCTTCCAGGACGGCTTCGTGTGCCAACAGCGCTTCTTCAATTTCTGTAGGCGACACCCACAATCCCTGCACTTTGAAGTGGTCGCTGCTCCGGCCGCAGAAATAATAATAACCGTTCTCGTCGCACCGGTAAACGTCGCCGGTGCGGACCCATTCCGGCTCCGCTGGTTTGGAAAATCCGTGCTCCAGCGTGTAGTAGGGACCGAGAGTATTTCCCCTCACCCAGAGGTTCCCCGTGGCCCCCGCTTCGACTTCCCTTCCTGATTCGTCGAGGATGCGAATTTCATAGCCTTCGACAACGGTCCCGCTCGAGCCGGCACCTGCCTCTCCCGGCCGGTTCGAAAGAAACATGTGAAGGGCTTCGGTGGTTCCAATCCCGTCCAGGATCTCCACTCCAAACGTCTTCTTCCATTCTTCGAACAGGACCGACGGCAGGGCCTCCCCCGCCGACACGCAAAAACGCAGGGTATCGGTTTTGAGTTTTTCGATACGCCGATGATACTCAAGCAACGCGCGGTAGACGGCCGGGACACCGAAGAATACAGTGGGCGATTCTTGGCGCAGAACGCGGGCAATAAGCTCGGAAGTCGGCCTTTCGCTGCACAGGATCGTGGTCGCCCGCGCTGCCAGTGGAAAAGAGAGCGAGTTTCCCAGGCCATAAGCAAAATATAGGCGAGAAGATGAAAACGTCCGGTCTTCCGGGCGGAGCTTCAAAACGGAATGCCCATAATTCTCCACGGTGTGGCGAATATGAGAATGGCTATGGACGACCGCCTTGGGCTCCCCCGTAGAGCCAGAGGTAAACAGGAAGAATGCCGGGTCACCGGATATCGTGGGACATATCGGAGTTGGAGTCATGGACTCCCCTTGGTATGAGAGGGGTGAAATCCAGACGTCACCACTCGGCACAAATTCTGAGGGTGGATTTGCAGAGAGGAACACTCGCTCCAACATTTTCAATTGAGGACGGATTTCCTGAAGTGTTTGAATCGACTCTTCCTCAACAATCGCAAAACGCGCCGCACAGAGATTCAGAATATGTTCCAACTCCCGGCCTTCGGCAAAAGTGGAAACCAGGGCGGGCACTGCTCCGATTTTCATAGCGGCAAGGAAAGTGGCGATGAATGTCGGGGAGTCCCTGTGCACGATGGCGAGACATTGTCGATGACCCAATCCGCGGGACTGGAGGAAACGGGCGATCTGGTTGACTTGAGAAGCAAGATCAAGATAGGTAATCGAATGGTCATTCCATTGAATCGCGGGGCGGGAGGCATGTTTCGACGTTACCAGCGTGTCGGGTAACAGCCAATCTGTGGCATTTTCTAACATTGAGAAATTGGACACGGATAACACGGAGGACGCGGAAGTCGCACTCGACTGCAATTAGTCGGAGGCCCCTACGGTGACCGTCCCGGTTTGAAGCATCTTGCGGTCGTCCAGAACACCTTCCCATCGAGCGACCACCGCGGTGGCGACGCAATTCCCTGTCACATTCACGGCGGTGCGTCCCATGTCCAGAATCTGATCGATCCCCAGCAACAAGGCGATCCCCTCCATGGGTAAATTGAAACTTGCAACCGTTCCTGCCAACACGACCAATGATGCCCGCGGCACGCCCGCCACCCCCTTCGAGGTGAGCATCAAGGTGAGCATCATGACCACCTGCGTCTTAACATCGAGGGGAACCCCGAACACCTGCGCAATGAAGATCGAGCAGAGTGACAGGTAAAGTGTAGCGCCATCCAGGTTAAAGCTGTATCCGGTGGGCAGGACAAATCCCACAATCTCGCGGGGACAGCCAAACCGTTCCATCGACTCCATCGCTGTGGGCAGCGCCGCCTCGCTGGATGCCGTCGTGAAGGCGATGGTGAACGGTTCGCGAATGGCCTTGAAGAGTCGGAGAAAGGGGACGCGAATGATGGCACAAATCAAAAAGAGGACGACGAAAACGAAGAAAACCAGGGCCCCGTAATAGCAGACCACTAGGCTCGCATACCCCCTCAAAACGCCCAGCCCTTTGGCCCCCACTGTCGCTGAAATGGCGGCCATCACGCCCAGAGGGGCAAAACGCATGACCAAATCGGTAAACTTGAACATGGTGTCCGCTACAGCGGTCAGAACTGAGACCAGCGGCTTCCCTTTTTCACCCACCGCCGCCAGCGCCAGGCCGAAAAAAATCGAAAAGATCACCAGCTGCAAAATATCGCCCCGTGCCATGGCATCGATCACACTGGTCGGAAATATGTTGGTGATGAAATCTTTTCCTGAGGGTGAGCTGGGTGCCGGCGCGCTCTTCCCCGTCACGGGGGGAGCGATGGCGGTCTGGACGGTATTCTGGGCCGGTCTTGCAATGTACTCGCCCGGCTTGAACACGTTGACGGTCACCAAACCAATAAGCAGGGCAATGGTAGTGGCAATCTCAAAATAAATGATGGCCTTCAAACCGATGCGTCCCACCTTTTTGAAGTCGCCCGCCCCGGCGATGCCAATGACCAGGGTGGAGAAGATCAAGGGAGCGATAATCATCTTGATCATGCGCAGGAAAATGTCCGCCATCGGCTTGATGGCGACTCCCCAATGAGGCGAGAACCATCCCAGGAGGATGCCGACAGCCAGCCCGATCAGGATTTGCACAGTCAGGGAGGGCCGGAGCCAATTTTTCATGGAAGGGTAAATCCTGGTGTGAAGTCAGTCAGGTAGATCAATAAAGACTTCACTATCATGATGACGGCAAAGGCGCGGAAATCGCAGAGAATCTGTCTAGCGCTCGCCCCATTTGAGTTTTTCACGAAGCACGTCGAAATAACTTTTTTGTCTCGGCCTGACGAGAATGAAACGCCGTTTGGACTTGCGTGCGATCACGTAATCATGCTCGCGCAGTGCGAGGCCCACCTGGCCGTCCATGGTGAGGAATGTGGATTCCCCTCCCCGTCCGATCTCGACCCGCACCACTGACCGGTCAGGGATCACGATGGGCCGGTTCGTCAGGGTATGGGGGCAAATGGGGGTAATGACAAACGCCTCCATGGTAGGAAAGATAATTGGGCCCCCCGCCGCCAGGGAATACGCCGTGGACCCCGTGGGCGTGGAGACAATCAACCCATCCGCCTTGTACTCCGACAATAATTGGTTGTCGACCTTGACTGCAAAATCAATGATGCGTGCCATCGCCCCCTTGTTAATGACAGCGTCGTTTAAGGCCTGGTGCCGCGATATCACTTCCCCTGAACGGATGACTTCAACTTCCAGGAGGATTCGTGCGTCGGTGCTATGCCGATTATCGAACACCAACTCCAAGGTCGGGAAAAGCTCCTCGAGGGTGTGTTCGGTGAGAAATCCAAGATGGCCAAAATTCACACCCAGAATCGGGACTTCCCGTTCATT
Source organism: Terriglobia bacterium (assembly GCA_049685715.1). Lineage (GTDB taxonomy): Bacteria > Acidobacteriota > Terriglobia > JAIQFV01 > JAIQFV01 > JAIQFV01. The sequence continues at coordinate 18,974 of JBAVHJ010000175.1, forward strand.
CATAACTCGTGCCACGGCGAGCATCGTGCCGTCGCCACCCAGCACGATGATGAGATCCACCTTGTCCGGAATTTCGTTGCGTCCGACACCGACGTTGCCTCGATCCAATAACTCACAGGTTTCATGATCGAAGAGGATGGACACCTTGCGGCGCTCGAGCCATTCGATCAACTGTTGAAGGACGGCGACAATCTCCTTCTTACGGGGTTTCGTGATGATCCCAACGGTTCGAATTTGCATGCCTTCGCCTAGATTGTTGACCGCAGCCACAGGAAAAACTCCTTATTTCCCTCGGCTCCGGTGATGGGCGATTCTACGCTACCTTTAACTTCGAATCCACATCTCTTCCCCGCTTTGCTCGCCTTTTCGACGGCCTGGGCATGCAAGGCTGGGTCCCGGACCACACCGCCCTTCCCCACCTGCCCCCTGCCGACTTCGAACTGAGGTTTTACCAGCAACAACAAATCTGTGCAGGATTTGCAAAACACCGGGAGGATGGGGAGGATCAGCTCCAATGAGATAAACGAGACGTCGACGACAATGAGATCGACGCGGGTTCCGATGTGCTCGAATTCGAGGTACCGGGCATTGGTCTTCTCGAGCGAGACGACCCGCGAATCACTTCGGAGCTTCCAGTCCAACTGGTTCGTCCCCACGTCCAGCGCGATAACTCCTCGGGCGCCGCGTTGCAACAAACAGTCCGTGAAGCCGCCCGTGGAAGCGCCAATGTCGAGGCATAACTTCCCTTCCGGAATAATCGAAAAGTGATCTAGGGCTGCTTCAAGCTTCAGGCCTCCCCGGCCCACATATTTCATCGGTGCGCCTTCAACTCGAACCGGTGAGTCGACCAGAACCAGTTCCCCGGCCTTTTCTATGCGCCTTCCATTGACTTGGACTCGTCCGGCCAAAATCAGCGCCTGGGCCTTCTCACGCGAATCCGCGAGCCCGCGTTCCACCAGGAGTTTGTCGATACGTTGTTTCATGAAACGGCTTCGAGTCTTGCGTAGCGGTGGTTGCAAAATCAATTCGACCCGGATTGCGAGGTTGCATCTGCACGGCGTCCGTTCATCAATGGTCTTATTCAGCCCGATTACAAGACGATCTCAGATTTCAAATTTGAAATCTCAGCAGCGACCGGCATGCAAGAAGAGGCTTCCACCCAAACCACGTCCATGCGGTCCCCGTCTGAGTCTCTGCTTACTCCCGGGAGGAGCGATGCTCGTGAACATAGATGCATGATTTTGACTTCCAGAGAGGTAAAAGCGTTCATCGATCACTGCTGCAATCCTATAAAGAGAACCTCTGAGTTCTTGTTTCCGAATTCAGGCGTAAAGATTTTAGAGAAGGATCTCGGATCGACCAGTCCCTGTCCGGCCAAAATCAGCGCCTGGGCCTTCTCACGCGAATCCGCGAGCCCGCGTTCCACCAGGAGTTTGTCAATTCGTTGTTTCATGAACGCGCTTCAATGCTTTGTAATGTGGAAGGTGGAAAGGTGATTCAAAGGATATGGACAGGGTGCGGGCGAGGAAAGGAGAACCGATCGCCCGCTTACGAGCCATGCGTCCGATCCGGGACTTGACGTGCTCAGTCCGTGTCGCTCCGTGTCGCGCCGATGCAAGGTCTCGCGGATGTGACGATACCTGGGCCGCTATAGTTTAGTGCCCATGCGCCGGCTCTTTGGGGTGGGGATGCCCTCTTCCATCACAAAGGACTTGATGCGCTCGAAGATCCCGTCGGCATCCAGGCCAAACTTGGCGTACAACAGGTTTGGAGCACCCTGGGGGATGATTCGGTCGGGCACACCGATCCGCAACATCCGGGCCGGGAGCAACTTGCGTTCGACAAACAACTCAGCCACGGCGCTGCCGAAGCCACCCATGAGTGCGGCATCTTCCACGGTGACGATGTATTTCTTCTCGCTTGCCAGGACACAAAACAATTCCTCATCCAGGGGTTTGGCCCAACGCGCATTGATCACCGTGCAATGGATCCCCTGTTCTTCAAGCTTCCGCGCCGCCTGCAGCACAGCCCCCATGATGTGTCCATAGCCAATGATGGCCACCTCACCGCTGTCCTGCAGAATCTCCGCTCTTCCGATTTCCAGCGAATGCAAGGGCTCGTCCAGGGGGGCGCCCACGCCACTGCCGCGAGGATAACGGACCGCCGTGGGATGAGGGATCTCAATCGCCGTGTAAATCATGTGCCGTAACTCGGCCTCGTCCTTCGGCGCCATGAGGAGCACATTCGGGAGCGCGCGCAGGTAGGCAATGTCAAATAATCCATGATGCGTCGGCCCGTCCGCCCCCACAATTCCTGCCCGGTCCATGGCGAGAGTGACAGGCAGGTCCATCAGGCAGATATCATGGTAAATCTGGTCGTAGCCGCGCTGCAGGAAGGTCGAGTAAATGGCGCAGACGGGCTTCATCCCCTGCGTCGCCAACCCGCAGGCGAACGTCAGCGCATGCTGCTCGGCGATACCGACATCAAAGCACCGGTCCGGAAAGCGTTCCTTGAACTTCTCGAGTCCCGTACCCTCGAGCATGGCCGCCGTCACGGCAACCACCTTGGGATCGCGCTCGGCAATTTCAATGAGCGTTCTACTGAACACCGAGGTGTATGTGGGGGGGCCGCTCGGTGACTTCTTCATCTGTCCTGTTTCGGGATCGAACGGAGTCACGCCATGGTACTTGTCCTGGGAGGTCTCGGCCGGTGAATAGCCCTTCCCCTTCTTGGTGACCACATGGAGGATGGTTGGCGTCTCGTTGTTCTTGATTTTTTGAAGGGTTTCCACCAGCGTCGGGATACTGTGGCCGTTGATCGGACCGACGTAATCGAAACCCAGTTCGTGGAAGAGGAGCCCGGGGACCATGAAAGTTTTCATTGCATCGACGGTGTCTTTCACCAGCCTGAAGATGCGCGGGCCAATGTGCGGTACCGCGGACACCATCTTCTCCACTTCTTTCTTGAAGCGCATGTACGTCTGGCCCTGAACAATGCGGTTCAAGTAGCCCGGGATTGCACCGATATTGGGGGAGATCGACATCTCGTTGTCGTTCAGCACAATCAACATCTTCCTCTTCAGGTAGCCCGCCTGGTTAAGCCCTTCCAGCGCCACTCCGCCAGTCAGTCCTCCGTCCCCGATGATGGCAACCACATAGTTGTTTTCCTTCTTAAGATCTCTCGCCACCGCCATTCCCAGTGCGGCGGAAATCGAAGTGGAGGCATGCGCCACATTGTAATCATCGTATTCGCTCTCCTGTCGCATGGGAAAACCGGAAATTCCCTGGTACTGACGAAGGGTGTGAAAGCGATCGCGACGTCCGGTCAATATCTTGTGACCATAGGCTTGATGCCCAACATCCCAAACCAGTTTGTCATGGGGGGCATCAAAGACATAGTGCAGAGCGAGCGTGAGTTCGACGGTCCCCAGGCTGGCGCCCAGATGCCCTCCCACCTTCGAAACCACATCGACCATGAAAAAGCGCAACTCCTCTGCCAGCACTTCCATCTCTGCAAGTGAAAGCTTTTTTAAATCAACGGGTGAATTAATGCTTGTAAGGTATTGATATTCCATAATATTGAGTTTTCCTATGGTCCGTTTCTGGAAACCAGCTACCGGTCACACACGGTCGGAGGCTTTGGTGGTTCAGGCAGCTCGCTCGACAAAGAACCGGCCCAACTCACGAAGGTGATCCGCCTCTGGTCCGAATTCCCGAAGTGCCCGAAGGGCCTCATCCATCAACTCCCGCGCCCTCCGACGGGATTCCTCCAAACCGAACATTGCCGGATAGGTCGCCTTTCTTTTTGAGCGGTCTTTTCCGGGAGTCTTCCCTAAAACCTCGGCGGAACTCACCCGGTCCAGAATATCATCGACGATCTGAAAAGCGAGTCCGATCCGTGTGCCATAGGCAGTGAGCGCTCTGATTCGAGTCTCAGAGGCATTTCCCATGACGGCTCCGGCCCGAAGTGAGGCGCGAATCAATGCCCCTGTTTTTGAACTGTGAATATAGTGCAGCAATTCCGCTGAAACCTTCTCTCCCTCCGCTTCAAGATCAGCCACCTGTCCGCCGATCATTCCATTCACAGTACCAATGGCACACGCTATCTCTCGCATGGCGGTCAATCGTCTCTCAGAGTAGGGATGAGTTCCATCGACCCCCGACAAAACTTGAAAGGCGCGGGTCAATAGGGCATCTCCAGCCAGGATGGCAATCGCCTCGCTGAATTTCTTGTGGACCGTGGGCTGGCCGCGGCGAAGGTCATCATTATCGAGGGCCGGCAGATCGTCATGTACCAGTGAGTAAGTATGGAGCATCTCAAGGGCACAAGCTACTGGGAGTAATTCCGGCTCCTCCGCCGCACTCAACCGGCCAGCCTCGAGGCAAAGGGCGGGACGCAATCGCTTCCCGCCCGCAAAGATGCTATATCGCATCGCCTGATGGATGGATGCGGGCATCTGATCGGCCGCCGGCAAAAGGCGATCCAGCGCTTCATCGATCTGGCGGCTTCGCTCTATAAGAAATCCTGGGACTTCCACGGCGGCTTAATCCTCTTCGGCGCTCTCTTCAGCGTTCGAAGCTTCCCCTGATTCTTCCTCAAAGGGAGTCCGCTTCAACTCTCCCTCTGCGTTCTTCATCAGGATCTCCACCTTGCGTTCGGCCTCGTCCAGCTTGGTGTGGCAAAACCTGGAAAGCTTGATGCCTTCCTCGAACAACTCCAGGGACTTCTCAAGCTGGAGATCCCCTGACTCGAGCTGAGCCACGATTTCCTCCAATCGCTTAATGGCACTCTCAAAATCCTGGTTCTTCGATTTGACCATAGGTTTCCTGCGGAGTCAGTTGACCCGTTTGCTTGAATCTCTTTTCCGGGGAATCACCCTTCAAATTTCAACGCCCCCTGCTGGGTCTCGGTCTCAACGTGGGGGTGGTCGCCGGACCCGGTCACGCGGGCTCTCAAAGAGCCCTGCCATAACTGGATAAATAGCGGCGTCCCGATTTGAATCCCCTTCGCATCGTTCAGAATGACACCGCCCCCCGTCTTAACGATGGCGTAACCTCGTTCGAGCACCTTGAGCGGGCTCAGGCTTTCGAGTTTACCACTAAAAATCATCAGTGCATTGCGGGCCGTGGCGAGCCGGGTCCGAAATCCAGACGCCACCTGCTGGTCCCGTTGGTCCAATCTTAACTCGGCCATCCGGATCATTTTTTTCAGATCGAAGAACACCACCCGGTTATGAAGCAGTTGAAGCTGGTTGTCCCGTTCGCGAACCATCGCCTGCATGCCCAGGGAGAGTTTGAACGCCAGTTCATCAAAGAGTTGACGAAACTCTTTCAATCGACCGTGAGCCACTGAGAACCCCTGGCTTCCGGTCAGTTCCAAAAGCCTTCGTCGCGAGCGATTCAGCAGTAAGATCAGGGAGTTCTCGATCTGGCCGTAGAGTCTCGCCAGATGTTTGGAGATCTCTTCCTTCGCCGACGAAACGATCTCTGCCGCGGCCGACGGGGTCGGTGCCCTGAGATCGGCGGCAAAGTCGGCGATCGTAAAATCGATTTCATGTCCCACGGCGGAAATGACAGGAATCTTCGATGCCGCGATCGCCCGCGCGACCACTTCTTCATTGAAGGCCCATAGGTCTTCGATGGATCCGCCCCCCCGCCCCACGATCAAGACGTCGACATTCTGCTCGCGGTTGAAGTAGCGAATCCCCTCGACGATCTCTGCGGCAGCCCCCTCCCCTTGAACCTTCGCGGGATAAATCAGGACGTTGATCGACTCATTGCGTCTCTTAAGGATACGAAGAATATCCTGGATCGCTGCGCCTGTGGGAGAGGTGACTACACCGATCGTATGGGGATACACGGGAAGGGGTTTTTTACGTGCGGTGTCAAACAGCCCTTCTCCCTGCAGCTTCGCCTTTAACTGCTCGAAAGCCAACTGCAGGGCACCTATCCCGACGGGCTCCATCACTTCGACGTAAAGCTGGTATTCCCCGCGCCGCTCGTAAATCGACAGGCTGCCTCGTGCGACCACCTTCAACCCGTCTTCCGGGCGAAACCTGATGCCCCGCGCATAGGTCCGAAAACAAACACAACGAAGTTGAGCGGTGTCATCCTTAATGGTGAAGTACAAGTGTCCCGAGGCCGCGCGAGTGAAATTCGAGATCTCGCCCTCCACCCAAACAGAGGAGAATTCCAATTCCAGCAGGGCTTTGATGCGGCCCGTTATTTCGGAAACAGTGAACACCTTGCGTTCAGGTTTTGAAGTCATCGGATCAGCCGAAGAGACCTGGTGTTTACGTGGAGGTAAGTTGGATTTAAACATAATCCAAGAGGAGCGTCAAAAGTTTCTTAGCCGGCCGGCTCGCTCCTTCATTGTTTGATGAACCGCACCGCTTCGGCGACATCCTTATCGCCCCGTCCGGAGAGGTTGACCACCACGAGTTGGTCTGCTCGCAGGGTGGGCGCTAACTTTTTCAAGTACGCTACCGCGTGAGCGGATTCGAGGGCGGGTATGATCCCCTCTAACTGACTCAGCAGCTGAAAGGCCTCCAGGGCTTCGGCGTCACTCACGTGGGTGTATTCGACGCGGTGCAGATCGTGCAGCAGCGCATGTTCGGGACCGATGGCGGCATAATCCAGGCCGGCCGAAACGGAGTGCGTGAGAGCGATTTGGCCATCATTGTTCTGCAGGACGTAGGAGAAGGTCCCCTGCAGAATTCCGGGGCGTCCCCCACCCGCCTCGCTGTCGATGAAGCGGGCCGCATGCTCCCCCAGGGAATGACCGCGCCCTCCCGCTTCCACGCCGACCATTCGGACATTTTCTTCACCCAGAAATTCGTAGAACAAGCCCATGGCATTACTTCCCCCTCCCACGCAGGCAATCAGCACATCCGGCAAGCGCCCTTCGCATGAGAGGATTTGGGCTTTTGTCTCCCGGCCAATGATCTTCTGGAAGTCACGGACCATCATGGGATAAGGATGGGGACCCAGGACCGACCCCAGCAGGTAATATGTGTCGACGTTGGTTACCCAATCCCGCAAGGCTTCATTGATGGCATCCTTCAGAGTTCGGCTGCCCGAATCGACCGGCGTGACTTTAGCGCCGAGCAGGCGCATCCGGAAGACATTCAATTCCTGGCGCCGCATGTCTTCAGTGCCCATATAAATCTCGCACGCCAACCCCAGCAGCGCACACACCGTTGCCGTGGCCACCCCGTGCTGTCCCGCGCCGGTTTCCGCAATCACGCGCTTCTTGCCCATCCGCCTGGCCAACAACCCCTGTCCGAGGCAGTTATTGATCTTGTGCGCGCCGGTATGAGCCAGATCCTCGCGTTTCACATAGACCTTGGGTCCGCCGAAACGTTGCGCAAGCCGCTCTGCCCGGAAAAGCGGGGTGGGACGGCCGACGTAGTCTTTGAGCAGTGTGGCTAGCTCCAAATGAAAACTCTCGTCGGCTTGCGCTTTTCGGTACGCTGCCTCGAGCTCTTCAAGGGGGGCCATCAAGGTTTCCGGCACAAACCGACCCCCGTATTTTCCGAAGTGTCCCGAGGGGTCAGGATAATTGTAAGACCTCGTCATAAGTTCTCCATTCGGCTCACCAGAGGCGCTTTCTTTTCTGGCTAACGATTCTCCCGATCTGCCTTCTCTACGGAAGCCAGGAATATTCTCATCTTTCGATAGTCCTTTTTCCCCGGCGAACTTTCGACACCACTTGCGACGTCGACGGCATAAGGACGAGCCACGCGGATCGCTTCGCCGACATTCGCTGGTGTGAGTCCCCCAGAGACAATAATGCGGTGGAACCGGGCAGCCCGGCGCGCCAGAGTCCAATCGATTGTTCTTCCGGTGCCACCAAACTTCCCGGGTTCAAACCCGTCAAGAAGTATGGCCGAAGCGGGGTGATGCTGCAGCGTCGTCACCCTGAAATCGTTGGACACGCGGAAGGCCTTGACGACCATCAAGGGCTTCAATGTGAGAGCCATTTCTGAAGGTTCATCGCCATGCAGTTGGATCCCATTCAATCCCAATGCCAGGGCCAGCCGCCGGATGTCGCGTGCGGGGCCGAAATTCACCACGACTCCGATCTTCGTCACAAAGGGCGGGAGTTTTTCCAGTATTTGCGAAGCCTGGCGGATGGAAATGTATCGAGGGCTTCGAGGATAAAAATTGAAGCCAAGGGCCGTGGCTCCGAGATCGATGGCCACAAGCGCGTCCGCCAGCCGGGTGATCCCGCAAATCTTCACCAGTGTCATGGGTTGCCTCGCAGGCGGTCCATCTCCGCCCCTGGATCGGCGGACTTCATGAAATGCTCTCCAATCAGGAAGGCATCATACCCAGCCGTCCGCAACTGCTTCAACTGTTCGTTTGAATTCAATCCACTTTCCGCAACAAAAACCTGGCCGGAGCGCTTGTGTTGAACTATCCGCTCCGAAACCTTTATATCCACCTTCAGGGTCTTGAGATCCCGATTATTCACCCCGATAAGAGTCGCCGAGGCGCTGTTGGCACGGACCAGTTCTCCTTCGTTGTGCACCTCCACCAGGGGCGCAAGGCAATACTTATGACAGGCGAGAATCAGGTTCTCAAGGACATTTTGGGCCAGGAACGCCACAATCAAGAGGACCGCCGCGGCTCCATTGGATCGTGCTTGGGCAATCTGGACTTCGTCAAGAATGAAATCCTTTCGGAGAACCGGAAGAGGAGAGGTCATTGCAATTTGCGCCAGGGAGCGAATACTCCCCAGGAAATATTTTTCTTCAGTGAGCACCGAGATCGCAGCGGCGCCGTGCTTTTCGTAAATTCGCGCCAGCGCGACGGGGTCAAGATTCTCACGGAGGATCCCGCGCGAGGGAGAAGCCTTCTTGATTTCAGCGATGATGTTCAGCGAATCGCATCGGGTGATCGAAGAAAGGAAATCCGCCTTCACCGTTCGCTTGAGGGCCCGCTCTTCCCACTCCGCGGGGCTCATCTCCCTCTTGAGGAGGGCGACGTTGCTCAGGACCTCCGGGCGGATCTGGTCCAGAAAGCTCTTCGGCATCAACAGAATATAGAGTCAAGAGACTCTTCCGTCAAGGCAACGGGCCCAGCAATTTCTAGACCGCCTGTGTCTGGTTTGCGAAAGCCCGTCCTTCCATCGAAAGTGCGCGAGTGCTTGGGGATGTGTTAGCATACTCTGCAATCGGTGCTGACCAAGAACATCATTATCTATCAGGGAACTTCCGATGCGTATTCTTGTCACCATCACAGCATGTATGCTTCTCTCTGCCATGCTTTTCTCCTCGGCCTGCGAGCGGGCGCAACCTCAGCCCGGTTCAACAAAGCAGACGGCCGACGCAAAACATTTATCGATTCTGGAACAATCGTCCAAGGAACTAGGCTGGAGGGGAATCCTATCGCTGGCCCCCATGCCGCCAGAGAGCGGCAAAGACACGAGCTTTACATTGAAGCTGGCAGATTCCCATGGGGCGCCAATTGAAGGAGCGCACGTCCGGTTCACGCTGTTCATGCCTTTGATGGATATGGGCAAGGAAGAGATCGAAGCCACTGCTGCCGGAAATGGTACTTACCTTGGGAAAGGAACTTTTTCGATGGATGGCATCTGGCTCGTCCAGGCGAACATCGAACGGGACAACCAAAAGGCCCGACTTGAATTCGAAATACATGTGAATGTGCCTTAGTGCACCATTTCATAAATACGGCAATGGATAGGGGGTGCGCAAGCTTGCTTACGCTTTGGTTCGGCGCAGATTGCTGCGTCGGGAGAAGGCGCGCGAAGCAGGCTTCGCGCTGTGAAAGTGGCAGCAAGCTGCCACACTCCAAGGGAGAGGAATTCGCCCCGCGGATATTGGGCTCCCAAGTCCCTTTTCAGACACATCAAAAGCTCAAACCGCTTGAAGAAATTTCCCTCTGCATGCGATAATGGATATTCATAATGGATCAACCGCGAGCGCCCCTCACTAGCCGAGGCTAAAATCTCTAGAGGTGACTCAATCCCGATCATGTCCAAGGCCGTCGACGTTTCCTTGAACCGCTACGAAGTCCTTTTCTGTCACCAGCATGAGAGCCAGTCGATCCTCTTTGAAGTGAAGCTGCCCAGCGACGATATCATGTACTTGCCGGGCACGAGGCTTTCTCTGCGCGTCAATGACGAAACGAAGCCTGTGGAGGGGATCGTCAGGCGCATCAAGCCCATGGATTGCGTCATCGAAATCGAGGTCGCCCTTAAAGCGCCCCAGCAAGAAGACATCGCCCGATTAAGAGCGGGCGATTTTTTTATGTCTGTTGAACCCTCAGGGCCCCACGACAATGATTTCGATTTGGGTGTGGAGGGTTTTCGGTATTCCGATCTCTACCTGCCCGACCGGCTCAAAGCTCTGACGGAGCGATTCTTTGCGGAGGTGGCAGGGAAAAATCCCGACTTAGCTCGAAGCTTTGCAGCCTATCGAGAATGTCAGGGGAGCGGGATGACTCCGCGTTCAGAATCCGAGTTGGTCCTTCACGTTGCCCCTTACCTCAGCGATTTCCTGGCGCGACTGTTCCATGTGGAAGCAGCACGCCAGCGGATGCTCGATGAGGCGTATGAGGAACAAGCGGTTTTCGAGTACAAATTCTTTGTTCAGAGGCGCGCCAGCAAAAAGTATAAACCGGACCAGTTAGAGCAGTTGGATTATTTCAGGTTGGATCTGCAGGTCGAACTTCTTCAGCGAGTCGCCTTTACGCGAACATTGGACAAGGTGGACCCCGAACTGGGTTTTGCGGTCATGGTCCGCGACTTGTTGAGATTGGAAAAGTCCTGTTTGGCTGCGAAGACAGCGAAGGAAGATCTGAGCCCCGAGGATCAGGCTCGAATTGATTCCCTCAAGCGCCAAATCCAATCCAGTTCCCAGGCTGCCAATGTGTTTTCGGAACTCCCGGCTGCAAATGCACCCCATGATTCCGCTGAGCCGAATCCTGAACTGCTTCAGGCCCTGGTCGGGTTGATTGAAGACTGGTCCGCCGTTGTCACTCACCATGAGCAGGGCAAGGTCAAGGTGCGCGACTGGGTATCCTTCAGACACCCTGAGAATCTCGATTACCAACACCTTGTGCACTTCACCCGTCCACGAGCCGAATTGACGGAGCTGTGCGCTGGCCCCGAGAACAATCTGCGGCACCGCGACGGCTTCAAGCTCACTGACCTTCGGTATTCGTCGAAACAGATTTATTCCGAGGTTGACTATTGCATCTATTGCCACGAGCGCGACAAAGACTCCTGTTCGAAGGGACTTCGCGAAAAGACGGGGGCGTACAAGAAGAATCCCCTCGGCATCCCCCTGGCCGGATGCCCGCTCGATGAGAAAATCTCTGAAGCCCACCTGCTAAAGAAATCCGGCGACTCCCTGGCGGCCCTTGCCACCATCATCATCGATAATCCCATGCTCCCCGGCACCGGGCATCGAATTTGCAATGACTGCATGAAGAGCTGCATTTTCCAAAAGCAGGAGCCGGTCAACATCCCGCAGGCTGAAACCGGAATTCTGACTGATGTCCTCGGTCTGCCCTTCGGATTTGAAATCTACACCCTTCTGACCCGCTGGAATCCCCTGAATGTCAAACGCCCGCATGTGCTTCCCTATAACGGCAAGAATGTCATGGTCGTCGGACTGGGCCCGGCCGGATACACCCTGGCTCACTACCTTTTAAACGAAGGCTTTGGCGTCGTTGGAATTGACGGTTTGAAAATTGAACCGCTGCCTCGGAGCCTGACCGGGGATGAAAATCATTTGCCCACTCCGATTGCCGATTGGAAGACCATCTATCACCACCTCGATCAGCGCGTCTTGGAAGGCTTTGGCGGCGTCAGTGAATACGGGATCACGGTGCGCTGGGATAAGAATTTCCTGACGCTCTTGCATCTGACGCTGGCGCGGCGCGACAAGTTTCGCATTTACAGTGGCATTCGCTTTGGAGGGACTCTCACCATTGAAGATGCCTGGGACCTGGGATTTCATCACATCGCCATCGCCACTGGCGCCGGCAAGCCCACTCAGGTCGGGATGAAGAACAGCCTGATCCGCGGCGTCCGGATGGCCAGTGATTTTTTGATGGCACTTCAACTGACCGGGGCTTTCAAACGCAACGCCCTCGCCAATCTGCAGGTTCAAATGCCCGCCCTCGTCATTGGCGGAGGGCTCACCGCCATCGATACCGCTACGGAGCTGATGGCTTACTATCCCATCCAGGTTGAAAAATTTCTCGAGCACTACGAGACCCTGGCCGCTGAAAATGGCGAAGACAAGGTTTTGTCGATGTACGATCCCGAAGAGCGGGAAGTTGCCGGCCGGTTCATTGAACACGGGCGAGCGGTCAGAGCGGAGCGACGACGCGCGTTGGAGGCCCATGAAGAACCTAATTTTGTGCCACTGATTCGAGAGTGGGGGGGCGTATCGATCTGCTACCGCAAGTCCATCGTTGACGCGCCGGCTTACCGGCTGAACCACGAGGAAATCATCAAGTCACTCGAAGAAGGGATCTATATCATCGAGCGGGTTTCTCCGATCGAAGCTCTCACCAGCCCCTATGGCGCTCTCGACGGCGTGGTCTTCGAGCGGCAGACCCTCAACGAGAAGGGGAGATGGACAGGAACAGGAGAACGGGTGAACCTTCCAGCCCGGACCTTGATGGTTGCGGCCGGCACGAATCCCAACATCATCTATGAGCGGGAACGGCCGGGAACTTTTGAGCTGGATGAACACAGGGAGTTTTTCAAAGGCTATCACCTCAAATCCCGATCAGGTAATGACGACGGGGCCGACCTTATGGAAGAAAAGGAATTCGAACTGGTCACGGGCGAGGATGCAGGGATCCCGGCATTCTTCACTTCTTATTACAGCCCGGCCTCTGATGGATCCGGAGAGGGCCGTTATATTACTTATTACGGCGACAATCACCCCGTCTTTGAAGGCAATGTCGTTAAGGCCATGGCCTCTGCAAAACTGGGTTATCCCCACATCGTTCAGGTCTTCGAGAAGCATCTGAAGTCTTTAAGTCAGACAGAGCAGCCCGGGCGGGAGGCGCAGTTCAGCAAGCTCATCGACCGGATTGAGGAGGATCTGATCCCCCGGGTGGTTCAGGTTTTGCGCCTGACACCGACCATTGTCGAGGTGATTGTTCACGCGCCAATGCAGGCTCGCAAGTTTCAGCCCGGGCAATTCTTCCGGTTACAGAACTACGAAGTGGACAGCCCGAGGATTGACGAGTCCACGCTCATGATGGAAGGGCTGGCCCTTACGGGAGCATGGGTCGACCGTGAAAAGGGATTGCTGTCCATGATCGTTCTGGAAATGGGAGTCAGCTCCCGCCTGTGCGCCATCCTTAGACCGGGGCAACAGGTGGTGGTGATGGGACCGACCGGAACCCCGACGGTAATTCCCCGCAATGAGACCGTGCTGCTTGCAGGAGGCGGACTGGGGAATGCGGTCCTTTTTTCGATCGCCAAAGCACTTAAGGAAAATGGATGTCAGGTGATCTATTTTGCCGGATATAAGAAAAAAGAGGATTTCTACAAACGAGAGGATATCGAATCCGGGTGCGACCAGGTGGTTTATAGCGTGGATCTGGGTGAAATGATTGAGACCCGCCGGGCGCAGGACCGGACCTTCCGCGGAAACATCGTTCAGGCCATGAAAAGTTATGCCGACGGATTGTTGGAACCTGACCATGGCACGCCGCTGTTTAATTTCCATCAGATCAGCCGCATCATCGCCATCGGCAGCGATCGCATGATGGGGGCCGTTAAGGTGGCCCGTCGAAGCGTCCTGTGTGATTACCTCAACCCGGACCACACGGCCATCGCCTCCATCAACTCCCCCATGCAGTGCATGATGAAGGAAGTGTGCGCGCAGTGCCTGCAGATGCACGTCGACCCGCAGTCGGGCGAACCGACGGGCCCGGTGTTTTCCTGTTTTAATCAGGACCAGCCCATGGATGAAGTCGATTTCAAGAACCTCAATGACCGCCTCCGTCAGAATACCGTGCAAGAAAAGCTGGGCAATCTGTGGTTTGAGCATTTGATGAAGAAGCGGCCCGATTTGATCCTCGTGTGACGATTTGATTACCGCGGAGGCTCAGAGGTCGCAAGAGTTCTGCGGGCTCAGCGTCACTGCGGTGAAAATTTCTCCAGTTAAGAATCCCATTCCAGGAATCGCCAATGAAACATCTTCGAATGTTGCTTACAATTCTTTGCCTCATCACACTTGTACCTGCTCTCTCTGCAAGTGCCAACGGATCAGCCGAACCCGCATCCAAGAACCCCGTGGTGGTCCTGCAAACGTCGATGGGAGACATGAAGATTGAACTTTATCCGGACAAGGCTCCCATCACGGTGAAGAATTTTCTCGACTACGCCAGGATTGGCTTTTACAACGGGACCCTCTTTCACCGTGTCGTGAGGGGATTTGTGATCCAGGGTGGAGGGGTGACACCCGATCTCAAGGAAAAGGCGACGCGTGCGCCGATCAAGAACGAAGCCAGCAACGGTCTCCTCAACAAGCGCGGGACCATTTCCATGGCACGTGAAGAAGAGCCCGACACGGCTTCGGCGCAGTTCTTCATCAACATCGTCGACAACGCGAAGCTGAACCATCACGGAAACTCCGGTCGAGCGATGGGTTATGCGGTCTTTGGAATGGTGGTTGAAGGAATGGACGTGGTCGATAAGATTGGAACTTCCCCGACCAAGGCGGTCAACGCGGAGTATGCAAATGTTCCCATGACCCCGATCATTCTGAAGTCCGTGAAGATTTTGTCGGAGTGAGCAGCCACGCATCAGTGCGGCATTCCAAACACATAGTAGACGGCACACAGCAGGCCCAGCACTACCGATCCCCAGTTCAATTCCCTCCCCCGTCCCGATAGAAGCTTGATCACGGGATACAAGACCAGTCCTGCGGTCAGCCCGTTTCCGATGTTGTAAGTGAACACCATCATGACGACCGTTGTGAAGGCGGGCACCCACTCAGTCAAAACCTCAAAATCAATCTTCGTGATGGATCGGACCATCAATACCCCGACGGCAATCAACGCCGGGCCATAGGCA
>JBAVHJ010000176.1:0-1988 GCA_049685715.1 Terriglobia bacterium
TGATAAAGATGGTTCCAATCAAAAACAGCGGCCGGTTGCCCAGCCAGTGCTGGAAAAGGATCCTATCGCTGATCAGATAGAGATCGATGGTGACACCCATTCCAAACAAGGCAGCGCCAATCATCCCGAAAAAGTGCAAGGGCTTGTTGGTATATCGGGTCATCAGGATAACGCTCAGAAGGCTAAAAATTCCCCCGAAGACTCTTTCCAAACCATATCGCGAATTGCCGCTAACACGACGGGCATGCTCAATCTTGACTTCTCCAAGCTCGAATCCGCGATAGCTTGCCAGAACCGGAATGTAACGATGCCGTTCACCATAAATCATCACTTCATCCAGCACCTCCCTCCGGTATGCCTTGAATCCACAATTGATATCATGCAGCTTCACGCCTGTGAGCAGTGAAGTCGTCCCGTTATAAAGTTTGGAGGCCAACCTCCGGCTCAGTTTATCCTGCCGGTGATGCCGCCATCCGGAGACTAGGTCGTTGCCTTCCTCCAGCTCCTGAAGAAGTAAAGGCAATTCCTCCGGCAGGTCTTGCAGGTCCGCATCCATGGTGACGACAATCTCGTACCTTGCCGCCTTCATTCCCGCAGCCAGGGCTGCTGACTTTCCGAAGTTCCTCCTGAACCGGATGTATCGGACCCATCGATTCCGGCTTTGAATCCTCTTGATGGTCTCTTTAGATTTGTCCGTACTGCCATCATCGACGAAAATGATCTCATATCGGGTAGCCAGCTTCTCAAGCACCGGGGACAGCCGCTGATGAAGCTCCTCGAGTCCCGCACACTCGTTGAACATGGGAATCACAACGGAAATGAATCGGGATCCCCGCTTCAGCGCTTCAAGATTGCCATCAGTCATGATACGATACCCGTCTTAATCGGAACCGGAACAAACTCTAAAATAGAGTATAGCGACCCGGAAGGTTTATGCAAACAGTTTCCGCCACCGGGTTCCCTTCGGAAAAGTGGATCATGCCGGCCGATCGCATGGAAATTTTCTATCCGCAGTTGTTTTTTCCCCACTTTCGAAACAGCAAAGTTGAATTGTATGGCTCGGATCAGCAAAGATGGAATACGCGAGGTTGAAGACAGTCGCGTGAAGAACTCTTCCAAGGGTGGAGAAGCAGCACTTCCGGCCGGATTTCTTGTCCAAGCCTTGCCTGAAAAGCCCCTGGTCACGATTGAACCAGGTAAGTCCTGGGTGGCGCTGAATCTGCCGGATTTATGGGCCTTCCGCGAACTGCTCTATTTCCTGACCTGGCGTGACGTCAAGGTGCGTTACAAGCAGACGGTTATTGGGGCCGCCTGGGCGGTTATCCAGCCGCTCGCCATGATGATCATCTTCACCTTCTGCTTCAGCAAGTTGATCCGTGTCCCCACCGAAGGTGTCCCCGCCTCCCTGTTTTATTTTGTGGGGATCATGCCCTGGATGTTCTTCTCCAATGCCCTGTCCAGCAGCAGCAACAGCCTGATCGCCAACGCGCACCTGATCACTAAAGTGTACTTCCCACGGATGCTGATCCCCGCTGCATCGATTGGAGCCATGCTCCTGGATTTCGCCATCGCGTTCGCTCTGCTGTTCGCCCTGATGCCCTTTTACGGCATGGCCTTGACCTGGAGAATTGCGATGCTGCCGCTACTGGTTCTCTTGACCACGCTGCTTGCCCTCTCGGTGGGGATGTGGATGGCCGCGCTGAGTGTCAAATACCGGGATGTCCGGCACGCCTTGCCCTTCATCATCCAACTGTGGATGTTTGCTACCCCCATCGTTTACCCGCTCAGCCTGGTGCCTCCGCCTTGGCGGCGGTGGATGATCGTGTTGAATCCGCTGACCGCGCTCATTGAAGGATACCGCGCTGCGCTGTTCGGGCATCCCTTTGACTGGTTCGGGCTGTCCATTTCGGCCACCACCACAGCCCTCTTGTTTTTTTATTTCGCTCATGTATTTCGGCGAATGGAGAGGACCTTTGCCGACGTCATCT
>JBAVHJ010000177.1:0-16368 GCA_049685715.1 Terriglobia bacterium
TGCGGGAGATTGGATTGGAAACACCCCGCAGTGGCATCGCCTCCAACGCCCAAGAGGCCGCCCAGATCGCCGAACGCATCGGCTTTCCGGTGATTCTGCGTCCCTCTTTCACGCTCGGGGGATCCGGGGGCGGCACGGCATACAACACCGAGGAGTTCGACGAGCTCATCACCCGGGGACTGATGCTGAGTCCCGTCCGCAGCGTGCTCATTGAAGGAAGCCTGATCGGATGGAAGGAGTACGAACTCGAGGTGATGCGCGACCTTGCCGATAACGTCGTCATCATCTGCTCCATCGAGAACCTCGATCCCATGGGTGTCCATACCGGCGACTCAATCACCGTGGCCCCGGCCCAGACCCTCACCGACAAGGAATACCAGCGCATGCGCGATGCAGCCATTGCCATCATTCGCAAGGTGGGCGTCGATACGGGGGGGTCCAATATCCAGTTCGCCATCAATCCTGAGAACGGACGGATGGTGGTGATCGAAATGAACCCCCGAGTGTCGCGTTCTTCAGCGCTCGCTTCCAAGGCCACCGGGTTCCCCATTGCCAAGATTGCCGCCAAACTCGCCGTGGGGTACACGCTCGATGAGATCCCCAATGACATTACCCGGAAGACCCCCGCCAGTTTTGAACCCTCGATCGATTATGTCGTCGCGAAGATTCCGAAATGGGCCTTTGAGAAGTTCCCGGGCAGTGACCCGACGCTGGGGACCCAAATGAAATCGGTGGGCGAAGTCATGGCGATCGGCCGCACCTTCAAGGAGGCCCTCTTCAAAGGGCTGCGCTCGCTGGAGGCTGTCAAACCTCTTCGCATTACCTATATGCCGGACGACGAGCTGCGGCGGCTGTTGAGTGTGCCTTCCCAACATCGTCTTCGCTACGTGATTCACGCCCTGCAAATCGGATGGTCGATCCAAGAGCTTTTCCGCATCACGATGATTGATCCCTGGTTCCTCAACCAGATCCGCGATTTCGCCATGATGCAGAATCGAATGAGCGCCATGGAGTCGTTTGATGATGTCTCTTCGGAGATGCTCCGGGATTCCAAGCGAATGGGATTTTCGGACCGCCGCATCGCTCATACCTTCAAGATCGACGAGTTCGTCGTACGCCATCGACGAAAGCAGGAAGGGATTGTGCCTGTTTATAAGCGAGTGGATACCTGCGCCGCAGAGTTTGACTCCGACACGCCGTATCTCTACTCCACCTACGAGACCGAGGACGAATCCGCGCCGACTTCGAACCGGAAGGTCATCATCCTCGGCAGCGGGCCCAACCGCATCGGTCAAGGAATCGAGTTCGATTACTGCTGCTGCCACGCCTCCTTCGCGCTCAAGGAAATGGGGTTCGAAACACTCATGGTCAACTGCAACCCGGAGACGGTGTCCACCGATTACGACACCAGTGATCGCCTCTATTTTGAACCGCTGACCCTGGAGGATGTCCTCAGTGTCGTGGAAAAGGAAACGCCGGAGGGGGTGATTGTCCAGTTTGGAGGGCAGACCCCCCTCAACCTGGCGCTCCCCCTGAAACACGCCGGGGTTCCCATTGTCGGAACCGACCCGGAGAATATTGATCTCGCCGAAGACCGCAAGCGGTTCGGCGCTTTGCTTCGCGAACTCAAAATCCCCCAGCCGGAGAACGGCACCGCTACTTCGATCGAACAGGCTCGCGTGGAAGCGAACCGGATCGGCTATCCCGTTCTGGTGCGACCTTCGTATGTTCTGGGCGGCCGGGCCATGGTCATCGCCTATGACCAAGCCACACTCGATCGATACATGCGCGAGGCGGTGGATGTTTCACATCAGCGGCCGATCCTCATCGACCGCTTCCTGGAAGATGCCTTTGAGTTCGACGTGGACGCCCTCGCCGACTCGGCGGGCGATGTTGTCATTGCCGGCATCATGGAGCATATTGAGGAAGCCGGGATCCACTCGGGCGATTCCTCGTGCGTCCTTCCCGCGTATATCATCAAACCTGCTCATCTCGCCACGATTCGAACGCACACGAGGGCCCTGGCAAAGGCGCTTCACGTGATCGGATTGATGAACGTGCAGTTTGCGATGAAAGACGATGTCGTGTATGTCCTGGAAGTGAATCCGCGGGCCAGCCGGACGGTGCCCTACGTCAGCAAAGCCACAGGCGTTCCTCTGGCGAAGATCGCGGCCCAGGTGATGATGGGACGATCCTTGAAGGAATTCAACCTGCCGGACGAGTTACACGTGGGAAGCTACTTTGTGAAATCGCCCGTTTTCCCTTTCAGCAAATTTCCCGGGGTGGACACCCTGCTGGGCCCTGAGATGAAGTCCACAGGTGAAGTGATGGGTTGTTCGGATCATTTTGGGATGGCATTTGCGAAGGCCCAGTTGAGCGCCGGTGTGAGGCTGCCTACCGGAGGGACGGCCTTCATCAGCGTCAATGACCACGACAAGAAGTCGGTCATCAAGATTGCTCAAGAAATTCAGCAGATTGGTTTTGCTCTTCTTGGGACGCGCGGCACCGCCGAGGCACTGAGAGTCCACGGGCTCGATGTCCAGGTTGTCAACAAGGTGAATGAGGGTCGTCCGAATATCGCCGACCTGATTAAAAGTGGAAAAGTTCAGCTCGTCATCAACACGCCCCTGGGGCGGGAATCATTCTACGACGAGAAGGCTATCCGCAGTGTCGCGCTCAATCATTCCGTTCCATGCATCACCACGCTTTCCGCAGCCGCCGCCTGCGTGGAAGGGATCCGAGCACTTCAACAGCATCAAATCTCGGTCAAAAGCCTGCAGGAATATCATGCGGTGAAGAGCGATCGGCATTCAGCGATCAGCCGAAAATAATCAAGATTCTGCAGGAAGACTCGAAATCTCAGCCTCAGAGCAAGGGGAGCACCCTTCCCTCTCGTCTTAATCCAAGACTCCCAGAAGGGTGTCCTGTTGGCCTACTTTTGTTTGCGGTCATTACATTCACCGATGATCTGGAATTGTCTGCATCCTTCGGGGTATTTAGTGTTGTAACGGATCACTGCATCTGCTCCTGAAGCGAAACTGTACCGTGCAGCGTTTCCATCGACCTCAGTCGTGATGCCGTAAAGGTTTGGCTGCTTGCCCCCAACCACCTTTCCCGTTTTGGGATCGGCAATGGGGGCTCCATCGTCTGTATAGATCTGCCCATGTAGCTTTGTACCAATCCCTTGACTGAAGCGGCTATCGAGAAAACCGATTTCTGCAAGTTCCCGCAGCGTCGTGTAATGCTTCTCGTGCGAATAAGCGAAAGTGATTTCAGCCGCATTGATGGTTCGCATATCACCCACAGCCGCCATTTCATTGGCGGCCTGCTCGGATGCCAGCAACTTCGGAATGGCTATGGTGGTAAGGATCAGGACAATTGCCACAAGTACCCCCAGTTCAGGAATTGAAAACTCTCGAACATCCTTCTCTGTGCACGAGTCCATTGTTGTGTCCTCCGATCTTACTAAAATGTTGTTTATGATCCGCCCCGGACGAAACTCCGGTTCGGGTCCCTGAACTCCCTAGTCCTACTTGATTTCCTTTGTATGATCTCCCAAAATTCTTTAAACACTCGTTCAATAATCTTCCGCAACTCTGCTTATTTCATCCCCAGGTGAAGGCCTTCGACGATCGCTATTTCAACCAAGGAGCTAAAGATCCTGCGCCGCCCTATGGAATCAGGCATCAGCATTCAGCTTTGACTATTCTACATTGGGAAAGTGCTTCAGAGTTATAGTAGAAGGGAAATTTGCAAAGAAAAATGCGAATTACAGGCCGATCCATCCACAGGGAACACAATGTTAGTCAGCTGACAGCTGTAAGTTGATAGCTGACCACTGATGGCTGACCGCTGTTTTTCAAATCGCCTTTGACAATTTCCCCTTCCTCGATTAGATTACGGGCATCTATTCTGCAGGACATGATTCCGCCGAAGCGAGGATTGGTTGTGGTCTTTGCTTGCCGGGCGGATAGGAATTCACGCTCTCAAATGAAATCCCGGATCTAGACATCGAGCGAGAACAGGCTAGCGCAGATCCCGAAGGGGTACCTACTATCCGACCTGAACTCTAAAGGAGGACTTCATGGCAAAGTATTGCACCAATTGCGGAGCGGCAATGGACGACACCGTGAGATTTTGCACCAATTGTGGGGCCACCATCACCCCCCCACAACCGCCTCAAGCAGCTCCGCCTCCCCCGCCGCCGCCACCGCAGTACCAGGCACCACCGCCCCAATACCAGCAGCCGCCGCAAGCGCAGTACCAGCAGCAGTATCAACAGCCACCCCCGGGATATCAACAGCCTCCCTATCAGGCAGCTCCCGTCGGGGCCGGAATGCAGCCCAATGTGGCGGGGCTGCTTTGCTACATCCTCGGGCTTGTCACCGGGATCATTTTCCTGGTGATTGAACCTCATAACAAGAACCGCTTTGTTCGCTTCCACGCCTTCCAGTCGATCTTTTTCCACGTTTCCTGGATTGTCTTGTGGATCGTTTACAGCGTACTGGCGATCTCCCTGCCCTGGTCGATTCACTTCCTCGCCAGTTTGCTCTACCTCGTCGTCGCATTGGGAGGATTTCTCGTGTGGTTGTTCCTGATGTACAAGGCCTACAACAACGAGATGTTCAAACTCCCGGTAATTGGCGACATTGCCATGAAGCAGGCGGGCTGACCTTTCGCGGTTTCGTCTGGTCTTGCGACTGTTGGAGCTTAGGGATTGAATTTTCGCCGCAGAGTGACTGCACCCTCTCGTTCCTTGAAGTCTGATTCGGGCGACGAGTGCGAATGACAGGATCGCCGCCCGAAAGCCTCCCTTGAATCTCATCCCTCGCGTCGATATAATGAAGCTCGCGATGGGCGCTCTCCGTGATGAGCGCGCCCAATCCATCATTTAGGGTCGCCTGCAATTATTCTCAAAATTTCCAGGCCCGAATTCATAGAGGAGTGTCAAATATGACCATGATCACCACGCACGAGACCTCGAGTACCCTTTCCACCATTGAAAAAATGCTCGGGGACAAAGCCAGTTATTTTCTGGAGCACCAATGCAAAACCATGTCCAAGGACCACCTGCATCTGCCAGGCCCCGACTTCATCGACCGGGTGTGGATCGGCAGCGACCGGCCGCCCGCGGTCCTGCGCAGTCTGCAGTCTTTGTTTGATCACGGCCGATTGCGCGGCACCGGCTATCTTTCGATCCTTCCGGTCGACCAGGGGATCGAGCATTCTGCGGGGGCTTCCTTTGCGCCTAACCCGATTTACTTCGACGGGGAAAACATCGTCAAGCTGGCCATCGAGGGCGGGTGCAATGCCGTGGCCTCGACGCTGGGCGTTTTGGGGTCCGTCTGCCGCAAGTATGCCCACAAGATCCCCTTCATTATGAAAGTCAATCACAACGAGTTCCTGTCGTACCCGAACTCGTTCGACCAGATCCTGTTTGCCAACGTAAAACAGGCCTTCGAGATGGGCGCGACCGCAGTGGGCGCGACCATCTATTTCGGGTCAGAGGAATCGAAACGGCAGATTCAAGAAGTCTCCACGGCCTTCCATGCCGCCCACGAGCTCGGCTTGGCGACCATTCTGTGGTGCTATATGCGAAACTCGGCATTTAACAAAACCAAGGAAGGCGGGCCGGACTATCACGTCGCGGCCGACCTGACGGGGCAGGCAAACCATCTCGGCGTCACCCTGGAAGCTGACATCATCAAGCAGAAACTGCCCGAATGTAATGGGGGCTTCGAAGCTCTGAAGTTCGGTAAGACGAACAAGAAAATGTACAGTGAACTGACCACCGACCACCCCATCGATCTGACGCGCTACCAGGTGATCAACTGCTACCTGGGCCGGGCGGGATTGATCAACTCAGGAGGTGCCAGCGCCGGTGAGAGTGATCTCAACGAAGCCGTGAAAACTGCGGTGATCAACAAACGCGCCGGCGGGACGGGATTAATTTCAGGCCGCAAGGCGTTCCAGCGCCCCATGAAGGACGGCATTGGTATCCTGAACGCGATCCAGGACGTGTATTTGTGCAAGGACGTGACGGTGGCGTGAGGATCCATAGAAGGGTGTCGGGTGTCAGGTGCCGGGTGTCAGAGAAAAGAGACTCGGCCTTGTTTTGTCGAGGCCAGAGATCAAATTGATCTTATTTTCACATCCATTTCAAACTGGTCATGCTGTATGCCTCAGCCATAGGTCAGTTACGAGGACTTGATGGAGGGTCTTCGGGCCAAAATGGATCGTAAGTAATGCCGGCGACTCTTCCCCTGACACCTGACACCCGGCCCCCGACACCTGCCTTCCTCAAATCACCCTCCATCCCATTGCCGTATCCCTTCGCGCATTGAGGCGGTCTTTATCGTACATCAAATCAACATCGACCGACCGGACCGTGCCGCTGACTGCGGAGAGAGGTTTCGAAGTGATCTTTCCGTTTTCAACAGCGACCATCTGGCCGAACTGCTTATTGACCAGCAGATTGACCGCCGTGATCCCGAACATGAACCCCATCTTCACATCGAACGCCGAAGGCGCACCCCCCCGTTGCAGATAGCCTAGTTTCTCGCCGAAACTGTCGAGGCCCGTGCGCTTCTTAATTTCGTCCGCCAGGTGCTCCCCAATCCCGCCGAGATTGACGTGGCCGAAGTTATCGACTTCCTGCCGCCGTGCCACAATCTGACCGCCACTTTCCTTGGCGCCCTCCGCCACGACGACCAGCGTGTAGCGGGATTTCAGGTTCTTGCGCCGGTTGATCAGATCACTGAGGAGATTCAGGTCAAACTCGTATTCCGGGATCAGAATAAAATGCGCGCTGGAGACGATGCCGCCGAAGATAGCGAGGAAACCGGCATGCCGACCCATAACCTCGATGACCGCGACCTTCCGGTGCGAGCCCGCCACGGTCCGTGCATGGTCAATCAGAGACTTGATATTATTCACGGCGCTGTCAAACCCCAGCGAGTAATCCGTCCCGGGAAGATCGAGGTCGATCGTTTTGGGAATGCCGACACAGGGAACTCCTTTTTGCGACAGGCGATTCGCCACCCCGAGGGTGTCTTCGCCGCCCATGGCAACCAGGGCATCCAGCCCCAGGGCTTGAAAATTCTTCACCGCAATTTCGGAGCGATCCACTTTCTCACCCTTTTCATTCTTCATCGCAAAGGGATTCGTGCGGGAAGTGCCAATGTAAGTCCCGCCGTCGCGATCGATCCTCCGGACCACCGGGGCGGTCAGCAGGACGACATAACGGTCATCCTGCAGACCCTTCTGAGGATCGAGGGACATTAGGCTCTCCCACCCTTCCTTCAAACCGTAAACCTCCAGTTCGCTGCCGAATTTCGCGCGCACATAGCGCGAGATGGCCCCATACACGACCCATTTGATGGCAGCATTCAGACCGGCGGCGTCCCCCCCGCCTGTAACAACTCCAATTCGCTTCATACGAGCTCCTTCCTGATTATAATCACGCGGATTATAGCGGGAGAACTCGTGTGCAAAAAGCAAAAACAGTATCCTCGTTTTCGATCTCTCCCAATCTGTGCTAATTTGACATTCGAATATGAAACCCATCGGCATTTATGTCCACATCCCCTTCTGCGCCGCCCATTGCTCCTACTGTCATTTTGTCATCGACCTGGCCCGAGGGGAGGTGTACGAGCGTTACGGGGAGGCATTGACGACGGAAATTGCGCAGTGGGGACACCGCCTGTCGAGCCAAGGCCGTCAAAGGGCGGACAGCCTGTACATCGGCGGGGGAACTCCTTCATGGATTCCCGCCCATTTAATCAGAGGGATCGTTCGAACGCTGCGAGAGAATTTCCTGATTGATGCCGAGGCGGAGACGACCATTGAAGTGAATCCCGATTCCATCGACGAAGAGAAGATTCAAGTTTATCAAGAGGTCGGAATCAACCGGATCAGCGTGGGAGTGCAATCGTTTCATGACGAGGAATTGAAACGCCTGGGCCGCACTCACAGCGCACGGGATGCCGAGAAGGCCCTCCGGCGGTTGCGCCGGGGCGGGATGAATAACCTCTCGATTGATCTGATCGCGGGGCTCCCCGGACAAACCCTGTCCCGTTGGAAAACGAACTTCGAGCATCTCCCAGGCCTCGGACCTGAACATGTGTCACTCTACCTGTTCGATGAGGATGAGGGAAGCACCCTGGGCCGCAAGAGATTGCAGCAGGCAGTAGGTCCCGAGGATAAGGTGCAAGGAAGTACCCGGTGGAACCTCCCCGATGAGGATGAATTGAAGCGGATTTATGATTTCGCCGTTCTGGAGCTCGACCGGCTCGGATATGAACAGTACGAGATTTCGAATTTTGCACGCCGGGTTGACCCCGGGGCCTCCCCCCAAGGCTCCTTCCGCTCCCGACACAACTTGAAGTACTGGAACATGCACCCCTATCTGGGGCTGGGTTGCGCAGCCCATTCCTTCCTCTTCCCGGAGCGCTGGCGGAATGAAAATTCCACCGAGGGATACATTCAATCTCTCCTTTCAAAGAATGATCCGCGGCGTGAGATCGATGAGATTTCCCTGGCGCGACTCGCTGAAGATGCCTTCATTTTTGGCCTCCGGCAGACCGAGGGAATCCACTACTCCTCGCTATCCACCCTCTTGGGCAGGGACGCGAGGTCGCTGTTTCGTCCGGTCATCGATCCCCTCTTGGCAGAGGGGTGGTTCATCGAACGGGGAGATACGCTGCGCCTGGCTCCCCAGGCCTTCCTTGTGTCCAATGAAATTTTTGAGCGGTTTATTGGCGCCGAGGAGCAAAAGGAAGAGGTTCATTGACAAAGCCGGGTCAAGGAATCTTTGACCGGTCTTTCCTTGAATTCCCTCTCGCTTTTTGTCAGAATGGGGTTTTATTTTACCGATCAGAACTCTTGTGGCGGTGGCCCTTATGAACTCCTGGATTGATTTGCGAAGTGACACGGTGACCCGGCCCACCCGGGAGATGCGCGAAGCCATGATGAACGCCGAGGTGGGCGACGATGTTTACATGGAAGACCCTACGATCAACCACCTGCAGGAACGTGCCGCCGAGATCTTTGAGCGGGAGGCCGCCCTGTTTGTTCCCACCGGGACCATGGGAAATCAGATCGCAGTCAAGATCCACAGCCAATCCGGCAGTGAGGTCATTCTGGAAGAATCTGGACACATCTTTAACTATGAAATGGCCACCATGTCCTCTTTTTCGGGGGCGCTGGGTCGGCCCATCCGGGGCGAGGATGGTGTCATCACTTGGGACCAGATTAAGAAGCATGTCCGGCCCAATATTTATTATGTAGCCCCCACCAGCCTCATTACCCTTGAAAACACGCATAACATGGCCGGAGGAACGATCTATCCGCAAGCCGAGGCCGAGAACATCTGTGACCATGCGCACGAAGCCCGTTTGCCCGTTCATCTCGATGGGGCGCGCATTTTTAACGCTTCAGTCGCCACCGGGAAATCCGTAGCGGATTTAACCCGGAAGTTCGATAGTATCATGTTCTGCCTCTCCAAGGGCCTGGGCGCCCCGGTCGGATCACTGCTCGTTGGCAGCCGAGCCTTCATTGAGAAAGCACGTGTGTATCGAAAAGCACTGGGAGGAGGGATGCGACAGGTGGGTGTCCTGGGCGCTGCCGGACTGATTGCCCTCGAAAAGCACCCCCCCAAACTTTCCGTAGACCACGCCCACGCAAAACGACTGGCCACGGCGCTGGCTACCCTTCCCGGAATCAAGATCAATCCGGCCAAAGTCCAAACCAACATCCTGGTGTTTGATATCTCCGCGACCGGCCTGGATACCCCTGAATTCTCAAAACGCCTGAAGGAGCGGGGCGTTCTGGCAAATGGCATCGACGCCACTCACATGCGCATGGTGACGCACTACGA
This sequence comes from Terriglobia bacterium, assembly GCA_049685715.1. Taxonomy (GTDB): domain Bacteria; phylum Acidobacteriota; class Terriglobia; order JAIQFV01; family JAIQFV01; genus JAIQFV01. Next base: position 9,878 of record JBAVHJ010000177.1, read on the forward strand.
CGTCTCACGGGACGACATCGAAAAGACAATTCAGATTGCAGGTTCTCTGCTTACCCAAAGAACACCGGCCTGAATGCCGGCGGCTTGAATTCCCCCGATCAACCCCCTCCTGACGCGCTGAATTCCCTTTTCCACGCATTGAGGATACTCAGGTTCTGCTGAACCGCCTCACCCCGGCCGGAGAGACCTCGTCGTCTCGAATTTGGAAAGACCTGCCGCTGTTCGATTTTCCTTGACAAGTGATATAGCTAAATGCTATATACAAATTGCAATTTGTTATACTACTATACTACAATGAAACTTGGAAACAAAATTCGCTACTTGCGGTCGGTCGAGGGGACGCTTCGCGAACTGGGAAGGCCGATGACCCAGGCCGAGCTGGTGCGTGCCATGAAGAAGCAGCAGGGTAAAACGCTCAGCCAGGCCTACCTGTCGCAAATCGAGACGGGCGTCCGCCCTCATTTGACGAACCAGACCCGCATGATGCTGGCGCGATTCTTCAAGGTGCATCCCGGCTATCTGGTGGATGACCCGGCCGGATATCACACCGAGCTCACTTCCGACCTGAGAGTCGCGGAGGACCAGTTGGATCTTTGGCTCATTGATGGAGCGGAGCGGTTTCGCGACGACAGCGAACTGAGTGAAGTGCTGCTCAGGATTGCCCAGCGAGATGACTCACGCAAGCTGGTGCTCTTGCTGGGCGCCATTATGGAAACACCGCAACTTCCCGATCGGCTTCTGGAGGTTTTGAGGCCGGAGGGAGAAGAAAAACCATAACCGGCGCACCTGCGATCAGGGAGGATTTATGCTGCATCGGCTCTGGATTCTCATCCTGGTGATTTTCTATTTGCTGGAGAAGTTGATACGGCTTTTGGCCTAATCGGGCCGCAACGACCCGGGGTTTGTTGGGGTGCCAGCGGGCTGACCGCCGGGCTTGAGGCGGGTGGGGGTTGAAAAACCGATGAAACCGGGCTTGGGGAGACACGGGCAGAAGATTCTTTCTCAGACGAGGGGGAGATTTTCATGACGACATTCTACTTGATCTGCTTTGTGGTGGGATTTGCGTTGACCATTATTTCGCTGGTGATGGGGCACTTGAACCTTCATTTCCATGTCCACCCCTTCAACGCCTCTGCCCACGGGCTACATCACGGGTTGGGCCCTGCGCACCACGGCTTATCCCAGGGAAGCGATGCCGATATCTCCCCCATCAACTTTTCCACGGCCATGGCATTTCTCACCTGGTTTGGCGGAATGGGATACCTGCTAAGTCACTATTATCGCTTCTGGCTCCTGTTGGGACTGGGGGTCGCGACGATTAGCGGGTTGGCAGGAGGCGCAGCGGTCTTTGTCTTTATGGCGAAATTCCTGGCGCCTCGCCAGACTCAACTCGATCCGGCTGATTTTGACTTGATCGGCCTGCTCGCCCGAATCTCGAGTCCCATCCGTTCGAATGGCACGGGAGAGATTATTTTCTCGCAAGCGGGGTCAAGGAAGACCTCAGGAGCCCGCAGCGCGGACGGGAGTGCCATTGAAAAAGGGACTGAAGTCGTCATTACAAAGTATGAAAAAGGGATTGCCTATGTTCAACGATGGGAGGAATTCACAAAATAAGAGCGCGCGAAACGCACCGACGGTGCTCCCTCCCGGTCAGTCCGGCGGGGGTGCCGGGATTGAAGTCCAATGACGGGCCCACCCACTCCGCCTTTCGGTTCCACTGGGTGGAGGGCAAGCTCAAACATCAATTTTTACGGTTCTCAATGAATTCAAAGGAGGAACATTTATGGAAGGCTCAATCGGGATGTGGGTCTTAGTGGGAATGATGGTCATGGGTCTGGTTATTCTTATGGGACTCCTGGCATCCATGTTTCGGAAGGTAGGACCAAACCAGGCGCTCATCGTCTATGGGTTTCGCGGGACGAGGATTGTGCAGGGGGGCGGCACCATCATTTTCCCGATGGTCGAAAATTGCCGGGACCTTTCTTTGGAGCTGATGTCGTTCGACGTGGCGCCGCAGCAGGATCTCTACACCAAGCAAGGGGTGGCCGTGACGGTAGAGGCCGTGGCGCAGATTAAGGTGAAATCCGATCCGGAATCAGTGCGCACGGCAGCGGAACAATTCCTGACAAAAACCCCCACCGAGCGGGAGAGTCTCATCCGGCTCGTGATGGAAGGACATCTGCGCGGCATCATCGGTCAGCTCACCGTCGAAGAGATCGTCAAGCAGCCCGAGATGGTCGCCGACCGCATGCGATCCACCTGCGCTGACGATATGAACAAAATGGGGTTGGAGGTCATCTCGTTTACCATCAAGGAAGTGCGCGACAAGAACGAGTATATCGCGAACATGGGAAAACCGGATGTGGCCCGGATTCGCCGGGATGCGGACGTGGCTGCGGCAGAAGCCGATCGCGACACCACCATCCGCCGCGCACTGGCCCAGCGCGAAGCCGCCATCGCGCGCGCCCAGGCCGATCAGGAACGGGTGCTGGCAGAGACCCTGTCCCTCGCCAAACAGGCCGAAGCTCAACGGGATCTTGAAATCAAAAAGGCGGCGTATCAGGAATCGGTCAAGAGACAGCAAGCTCAGGCTGACAAGGCGTATGAGATTCAAACCAACATCATGCAACAGCAAGTGACGACAGAGGCTGTCAAAATTCAGCAAGTGGAGAAAGAGCAACAAATTAAGGTTCAGGAAGCCGAGATCCTGCGCGTCGAAAAGGAACTCATCGCGACGGTATTGAAACAAGCCGAAATCGAGCGTCAACGCATCGAGACCCTTGCTGCTGCCGAAAGACAGAAACTCATCGTCGAAGCCGAGGGCCACGCCAACGCCATCCGCGCCCAGGGTGAGGCAGAAGCCGATATCATCTTTAAAAAGGGTGAAGCCGAAGCCAAGGCGATGAACGTGAAGGCCGCGGCTTTCCAGGAGTACAACCAGGCAGCGGTCTTCGACAAGCTGCTGACGGGGATGCCCGAAATTGTTCGCGCGCTCGCTGAACCGCTCGCCAAGGTGGACAAGATCACCATCGTCTCGACCGGCAACGGTGACGCGGCGGGCATTAACAAAGTGACTGGAGACATGACGAAAATGGTCGCCCAGGTTCCTGCCCTGTTTGAAACTCTCACGGGGATGAAGCTCACTGAATTGATGTCGAAGGTACGGACGATTGGTGACAAGAGCGAGAAGCCCGAGCATCAGTAGGAATCGCTCGGTTCGGAATGGCCGCTGAAGCCCGGTTTTCCTGGTGAATGGAGGCAGACTGGTGGTTGAAGGTCACCCGAGGAGATTCGGTCTGCTTCCATCCTGCCCGGGGCGAGACCGCGGCTTGATTTGGATTCAGCTTTTTCGATGAAGAAAGGAGCAAGACCATGGCATTACTAGACCGTGTTTCAACATTGATTCGCGCGAACCTGAACGACCTGATTGACAAGGCTGAAGATCCCGAAAAGATGATCAAGCAGGTCATCCTCGACATGCAGAACCAGCTCATCCAGGTGAAAACGCAGGTGGCTGTGTCCATCGCGGATCTGCACCTGCTCGAAAAGAAGCAGCTCGAGCATGAGGAGAAGATGGGCGAATGGATGCGCAAGGCCGAGCTGGCTGTGGACAAGAACCAGGACGACCTCGCGCGGGCGGCCCTGGCGCGGCACCAGAGCTTCCAGGAATTATCCGAAAACTTCAGGCAGCAGGTGGGACACCAGCAAGGCCAGGTGGAAGCCCTCAAGAGCGCCCTTCATAAGCTGGAACAAAAACTTTCCGAGGCGGAATCGAAGAAAGATCTTCTCATCGCGCGCCATCGGCGAGCTCGAGCGGCCTCCAAAGCCATGGACGCCCAGGCGTCCATCGGCGATCAATCCAAGGTGGCCACGTTTGAGCGGATGAAGGACAAGGTGGTTCGCGGCGAGGCGATCAGCGAGGCCAAGGCTGAATTGCTGGGTGACAACATCGAGGATCAATTTGCCAAACTCGAAAAGGAAAACGAAATTGAGCGCCTCTTGCGGGACCTTAAAGAGCGTCGCAAATTGAAGACGGCATAGTTGATCCTGTAAACCGGCGGCTCGAAGGAACCCCGCAACCTGCGCCTAGCCGACCTCCCTCTTGGACAGGGGAGCTGGACCGAATTGCGGCATGTCATTGGGGGAGGGGCCCATCCCCGGGGTCTTCGCCATTGATGACCGGAACCCTGACCCCCTCGGGGATGAATTTCTCTTTGATCGCTGTGAGAACCTCTCCCGGCGTGTCGACGACCTTGAAGAGTTCAAGATCACTGGGGGAGACCTTCCCCTGAGCGATCATCGTATTCCGTACCCACTCGATGAGGCCTTTCCAGTAGTCGCGGCCCACCAAGATCACAGGGAATGGCTTGATTTTTTTGGTTTGAATCAGGGTGAGAGACTCAAAAAGCTCATCCATCGTTCCATACCCGCCCGGGAGAATGACAAAAGCCTGGGAGTATTTTACAAACATCACCTTGCGAACAAAAAAGTACCTGAAATTCAACAAGGTCGTGATAAAGAAATTTGATTTCTGCTCAAACGGCAGTTCAATATTCAATCCGATAGATTCCCCCTTGGCTTCGAAGGCACCACGGTTCGCCCCTTCCATGACTCCCGGTCCACCACCGGTAATGACCGCATACCCATTCTGAGCCAGGAGGGAGGCGATGGCTCGCGCGGTTTCATATTCATGGGATCCCGGCTTCGCCCGTGCGGAACCAAAAATCGTGACCGCCTGACTGACCTGTGCCAGGGTTTCAAACCCTTCCACGAATTCAGCCATGATTCGGAACAGCCGCCAGGATTCCTTCGGTGCAAAGTCGTCAATTAAGTACTGCTGCTCGAGTATTTTCTTTGTCATTGTTCTTGGATATCCCCTCTTGGAATCAGCCTGTAGAATTCTTCTAACTCCATCAGATCATGCACAAACCCACCCTTCGTCCAGACCCTCCCCGAAGAAACGCCCCTGAGTTCCATCCCTTGACTTGGAGTCATGAACTCCCGGAGTATTGCAGCGAATTCTAAGTTCGCCATATTGCATAAATATTTCGATCCTAAAAATACCACAACTTGCCGCTCATCGAGCAAATTACTCCTCAGCAGGGAACCGGATCGGGGTCGTTGTGCCTTTGCCTCATACCCGTTGGAGAACGTGTCTAATTAGCAACACTTCCGGTAGCGGCAATTTTCATGGCACCCTGATTAAGCCATTCAAATCCTTTGAGATCGAGGTTCTATCTGGGGATGGCCTGGCAGTTGCTTGGAATTCTAAATGTACTCATAGTGCCGCCCCGGGCCGTTAAGGTAAGACAGAACTCAAGTTGGCATGCCAGGAGAATTAGTTTTGCTCCATCCACAGACGACCCTCCGTTTATCCTCAGAACTTTCTGGGATAGGCTTGCACACGGGTCAAAAAGTCACACTTCGTCTTCTGCCGGCCCCCGTCCATACGGGCATTGTGTTTCAGCGTACCGACCTTGACAATTTCATAATCGAGGCGTCGGTCGCTAACGTGGCCAAAGTAAGCTATGCAACCACGCTCATGAAAAAAGGCGTGTTGATTTACACGGTGGAGCATGTGCTTTCGGCGCTTCATGGATGCGGCGTCACGAACGCCATCGTGGCGATCGACAACCTGGAAACACCGATCCTGGATGGGAGCGCGCGGTTGTATATGGAGGCCATTGACTCCGCCGGGATCGTAAACCAGGGCGAGGCACAGCGATTTCTTAAGATCAAGCGGGAATTTCAATTGAGAGACGGCCTGAAGATGATTTCGATTGCTCCCGCCCATGAATTTCATCTTTGTTACGACATCGATTTCACCCATCCACTGATTGGCCGGCAGCACTTTGAGCGGACGATCTCTCCTCACTGCTACCGCACGGAGGTGGGCATCGCGCGCACATTTGGCTTTTATGACGAAGTGGAGATGCTGCGGCGCAACGGGTTGATCCGTGGGGGGTCCCTTGAGAATGCGATCGTGCTGACGCGTGACGGGATGATGAACGAAGCGACCCTCCAGTTTAAGGACGAATTTGTGCGTCATAAGGTGCTTGATTTGATTGGCGATCTTGCTCTTTTGGGCTCACCTCTGTTGGCCCGCGTCAATGCCCACCGCGCAGGCCATGCGTTGCACACTGCGCTGGTCTCGAGGATCCTCAAGGATCGAACGCTCTGGGAGTTGGTCGAGCTCGAAGCGAAAGATGAAGCAGGAGGCGCTGAAGCCCCCTGGAAAGATCGGACCGAGAGAGGTTCCGTTCCCTCTCTTCTCTGAAACGAGTTCCCTCTGGTGTTGCTCTTCCCTTCCCCGTGAATCCCCTGTCTCCCCGAGTCAACGACATCCTGTTTCCGGGGTTTTTGAATCGCTCTGAGCCCGTTTTCCCTGTCAAAACTCTTTAGAAATGTCCCCTCGTTTTGGTTTTAGTTCTCAGCTTCTCTGGGGTAGAACGGAGGGAGCCCGAAGGGCGATCGGAGTGCCCCCCGGAGAA
>JBAVHJ010000178.1:0-2113 GCA_049685715.1 Terriglobia bacterium
CCTCTGCTCGACGCTGCTCCCCTGTGTCGCAGCACCTTAGCAGAGGGTTGAGGGGGTGGGTCCTTTTTAGATGATCATTTGCCCATCAGGTGGGTACCTTTTAGATTATCATTATCACCCAGCAGCAGTCTTCTGAAGAACAGGCCGTGTGGAAGCTGGAGCAGGCCTATTGGGAGTACGTAAAGTCCGTCGACCTGGACCAATACAGAAATCTCTGGCATCCAGGTTTCGTAGGCTGGCCTTCTTCAAGCCCTGAGCCCGTGAGGAAGGATCACATCACGGATTGGATCACGGCTTCCACAGACAAGGGACTGCGGCTGAAGTCGTTTACGCTCGAACGTGCCGCCAGCCAGGCGACCGAGAACGTGGTGGTGACCCACTATTGGCTGACCTCCCTCTGGGTAGACAAGGAAGGCCATGGCGAACCTCAAACGATTAAAGTCACTCACACCTGGATTCGAACCGCTAAAGGATGGCAAATAATCGGTGGGATGGCCGCTCCCGCAACCAGGCCTGCAGGCCGATGACGAGACAGCCCTTCTCAATTGAAGATTGCAAAGACAGGCCCCATTCAGATTGAGATCTCTTTGCGGCTGGCCTTGTTCCTTTTGTTCGTTCATTAAAGACTAAGGAGATAATTTATGCCACTGACGAAAATCGACGCCTACGAAGTATTCTATTCGTCGAACAACTATCACCCGAAGATTGCGCTAAAGGCCGCGGGCAGCTATATCGGCCAAGCCATGTTCATGCCCAATGGATCTGCGCTTCCTCAGGACGGTCTGGTGGGCGGCCAGCCCACTCTGTATTACCATCTCGATGACTTCCATAACGTCATTGACCTTCTCAGAAACGAAAAACCGGTTTCTCTGCTCTACGCCGGCTCAGGTGCCGGATTTGAAAATTTGCTCCGGACAATTAAATGATGCGCTTCAGGTTGGTGTGTGCGTCAGATAGGGAATTCGGACAATTCTGAGAACCTTCGCGCGACGAACACCTGTGGTTCCTGTTTGACCAACTCCGTAATCCTCACCCGTCCGAAAGTGCTGATAAGAAGGCTCAATCCGAACGCAGTACAGTCGCTGAAAGAGCGGGAATTTGTCCCATTCCTCGGCCTGAGCCCACTTGTTTGTTCTATTGCTTTGCTATGAGGAAGGTTTGGGTAGCCTCACCACGTTGTTGTGGCGGGGGCGTTTCGTGGCGGTCCGGAATGAATCAGCGATGGAGAGCGAAATCCTGGAAGAGCCCCCGCCGGCAAAGAACTCGGGCGGGGCTACCAAAGCATCGCCATTCTGAAAACGTTCGGGTAACATACCCCTGTTGTCCTCATCTGACCGCCCTACTCATCTTCGCATGTCCGAAGGCGCTGACGAGAAGGCTTTACCCGAATGCACCACAGTCGTAGAAAAAGCGGGGATTTGTCCAAAGTCCCGGTCTGACCCACCCCCGGTATTCGTTTATGATTGTTGTTCCGTGGTGAGTGGAGGCATTCCTGGCTCCTGAATACGATGCCATAATTTGGAAAGGCTTGACGCACAGAAGAACAAGGAAGCCCCCATGGCAAGCTCAACCAGGCTATCAGCGAGTAGTGGCCAGTATGTCGGGAAGGTTATAACGTGCCCGAACATCACAGAATCAACAGACTGTGTGGTCATGAATGTAGTTACTGCGCTCACAAGGTTAACGACGGCAGAAACGAAGAAATAGACGCCGAGGCCTGAAAACGCCAGGGATTGCGTCGCTTTCACAGAGAAAACCGCCTCTTCAACTTGTCCTTCCGTCGATACCGCGAATTGGGCAAAAAGATTGCTCTTTGCGATCAGGACGGCCCCGAATACACAAACAAGAACGGGTGGGAGCAGTAACGTAGCGATGTAAGTACCAAAGCGGAACTCAATCTGGTTCCTGGGGAAAAAGTTCAGAGTCATTGAATTCGCCTGAAGTGCCGCGACTGCTTCCACGAGCAGGTACGTCCCCAACAGCCTAAAGAACAGAGAAGCAAAAGATCGAGTCGTCATCATTAGCCCCCTTCGAGTTGTTCGGCCTATTGTTTGGCGCCGCATTCGCCATGATCCCACAGGCGCTTGCGTCCCTCGTCGGAGAGGGGGATGAG
>JBAVHJ010000179.1:0-2660 GCA_049685715.1 Terriglobia bacterium
GACCAGGCAAACAGGAAAGGTCGAACCCAATTTCCCTGCTTTACATCTGTGTCTATTCGTCTAAGATATATTTCAGAGGAGGCATTGGGGAGTGATTTCCTAGTCTGATTATTCGAATGGCATCCCAATTGAACGGTTCGCATTCCAAGATAATCCCTGCACTGGTTTTGGGATCCGGCATTACGGCACTGGGGGTTGCCCGCAGCCTCGGCCGGGAGAATATCCCCGTATTCTATCCCTGTCATGGGGGGGATATTGCTTCGCATTCTCGCTGGTTGCGCCAAATTTCTGCTTCGCTCGATGATTTTTCAAGCCCGAAGCAGTTGACCGCCTTCCTTAAAGGGCTCCCCTTTGAGAAGATGGTGGTTTTCCCGTGCTCGGATTCCTGGACACGAGCTGTTGCAGGTCTCGATCCGGAGATGGCCGTTCACTTTCCGTCCAGCCTGACATCGCTTGAAAACATTGAGATGCTATCGGATAAGTCCCGATTTGCAAAAGTTATTCGCCAAATCGGGCTTCCACACCCCCGGACAATTTTGCTGGAGACGGAAAGAGATCTGGAAGCTTTATCTGATGAACTTTTTGAAGGCGCTTTTCTGAAGCCCGCCAGATCACAAGAATTCTTCGAGCATTTTAAAGTGAAGGCCTTTCGGACCCATTCGCGCATTGAGGCCCTATCCCGCCTGCGGGAAATTCAGAAGGCCGGGTTTGCAGCCATGCTTCAAGAATACATACCAGGTCCGGCGACGCATCATTATTTCATTGACGGCTTCGTCGATCGCTTTGGCCGGGTGTGCGCGCGCTTTGCCCGCCAACGCCTTAGAATGTACCCCCCTGATTTTGGAAATAGTACTTACATGATCAGCGTTGCTTTAAGAGAAATCTCTGAAGCTGTTGCCACAGTGGATCGTCTCCTGTCGAGCATTCGTTTTCGTGGCATCTTTAGTACTGAGCTCAAGTATGACCGGCGGGACGGTCTTTTTAAAATCCTCGAGGTGAATGCACGCCCATGGTGGTTTATCGAATTCGCGACCACTTCAGGCGTCAATGTGTGCCGCCTGGCGTACGAAGATGCCTTAGGCATGCAGGTTCAGCCGATCGAAGATTATGACGTCGGTAGTCGATGTCTCCATCCCTACTATGATCTGCATAGTTTCTTGCATCTTTATCGCGGACATCAGTTGACAATCGGTTCCTGGCTCAAATCCTGGTGGGGGGCGAAACAACCGGAGTTTTGTTGGGATGATCCTCTGCCTGCAATTTGGGACTTCTTCTCCAGAATCCACCCCTAGTAACATCGCATTTTGGACATGAGGACCGGGAAGGCCTAAAGAAGAGAAATGGATTTGGGAGACGTTCACTAGTGAATCCCCGGTATTGCGCAACCTATCTTTCTGAAGCCGAGTACGATGAATGGGACCAGTTCGTCTCCAAATCTCCCCAAGGGAGCATTTACAGTACGCCCCGATATCTGAGCTCCTTGTGTGCGGTTACCAACGCAACATTCAGGATTTTAGCTGTACGTCGGGGCGACGAGCTGGTGGGTGGCGTGGGACTCTATGAGGTCAAGTCTCCCGGGGGTTGGTACGTCTCGCCCCGCCTTCTCCTTTATTACAACGGCATCCTCCTCCGGCACTTTGAAACCAAGTATCCATCGATGCGGACTTCGCGTTACCTTGAAATCCTGGATGCAATCGAACAAACGGTAAGCCGGTCCGGGTATGCCAGGGTCATTCTGAAAAATCACAATTCCCTCACCGATGCCCGGCTGTTTCAGTCGCGTGCATGGACCGCATTGCCAACCTACACTTATGTCATTCCATTGGCCGATCTGGGCCTTCTTTGGAACCGAGTGGAACAGAATCTTCGCCGCCTCATCAACCGCTGTTCCCAAGAGGGTATTCAACTTACAGAGGATGATGACTTTGACAGTTTCTATAAGATGCACGAAGATACAGTGGAACGAAAGGGAGCAGCTCTGTATCTTCCACGTGATCTTTTTCGACGTTATTTTGAGAGTTTAAGGTCCCAGCAACTCTGCCGAATCTACCAGGCGAGGTTGCCTAATGGACGTCCCATTGCCTCTCAACTGGTCCTCTTGGGCCCTTTTGAATGCGCCCATACCGTCAGCGCGGCGGCAGACAAGGAATTCTTGAACCTGGGCGCGAATGCTTTCTTACGGTGGAAGGTGTTCGAAACGCTTTCGAAAATGGGTTACTCCGCCAATGATCTCACCGATGCGGCGCTGAACCCTGTAACCCATTTTAAGAGTCAATTGGGGGGAGACCTGCAAACTTGCCTCGCGTTGGTCAGACCGGATACACTCTCGTTTCGTGCTTACAGGAAGACCCGTGACCTCCTTGATCTCGGGCCGAGAGGATTCCGGAAACTCGCGCGGATATATCTGAGCGCGACCAAGCCATGACCAACTCAAACACCCTCGGGAGTAATCTACTCGCGTCAACTCTCGAACGCCTGGGTGTGCGGTGTGTATTCGGACTCCCGGGTTCCCAAAATTTTGCGCTGTATGAGGCCCTTCGAAAATCCCCTATTCGAACGATTCTCACGACGAACGAACTCGCCGCCTCTTTCATGGCGAACGGCTACTTTCGAGGGTCGGGGAAAACCGGAGTGGTTGTGACCATCCCCGGCCCAGGCTT
>JBAVHJ010000180.1:0-7386 GCA_049685715.1 Terriglobia bacterium
AGCACTAGCATCTCGCGCCAGAAAATAGCGATAACGGTCATGGTGCATGCCCCAATCAAACAGGTCGGGTTCGAAAGAACCGACAGACGGCAACTGATCCAGAAACCGGTAGTGCACGGGGATCTGGGGCATGTTTCGAAACAGGAGATAGGGATTGCTCCCCCCTTTTTGGAGATGATAGTAATTCAAGATGTGCAGGAAACAATAGGTACGCAGATGGGTGGAATGCAGGTTCTGAATGAGCGGCAAGACGCGGGCATCCGCTTGCATCTGCTTTGTGGCATTGAGAAAAGGCTTCATCTCGTGATTGAAGTCAGCAGCCCGCCAGCCGGACACAACGAATGCAAAGGAGGTGACGGCCACCAGGATGACCTTTGTAAGTGTACGTCCACTGAATTCCTTCGGGAGAATCCCGCAGAAGCTCAGAAGCACAAGGATGGACAAGCGATGCGCGAAAGAGGCCGAAGGAATCTGGGAGGGAAACACGAGTGCAGAAAACAGGAAGATCAAGATGACGAGCCACGCGTCTGGATGTACGCCAGTTTCCCCTTCCATCAGGCTGGCTCGCGATCCGGATCTCCCTTTGATGAGCGATACCAGGGAAATAACAAACCATCCCGCCGCCAGGGCTAGGAGTGGCAAACTTAACTTGTCGACGACGGTGCGGTGAAAGTAGTCGTCCCGGTACATCAGAAAGGGCTGAAGGAGATCAAAGAGGCGTGAGGGAAGGGGAAGCCAACTTGCCCCCAGCGCTGACGCCGAGGCGCTGAGTCCCCTGAGAATAGAGATCCCAGCCAGGGCGAGCGATGGGACCATCGCGACTGCAAGAGAGACAATAGATTGACCGCGCACCTTCGCCGCTAGGCCCAACCCCATTCCCACCAGCACCACTGCGGCAAATGAAACGAAGTGGGTGTAAAACAATGCGATGAACACCACCGCGAGGGTCACGGGCCGCCAGTAATGATTCGAGAAAGTGGGTGACTGGTTGGGGGAACTCGTGCGATCGGTCGGCTTGTGTAAGAGACCGAGGATAAGGCTCAAGGCCAAAAAGGAAATGGGGATCGAAATCAGGAAATTCAACGAGCCGAGGTAATAAAAAAGATTGAAGAGAAAGGCAAAGGACAACAGCGAGGACCAGGGGGAGACATTCCGGATGGAGCGGACATATCCGAGAACGCTCAGCGGAGTGAAAATAACATAAATGGAAATAAGAACTTTTCCAACGGCGAAGATGGGCAGCAACCGATTCAGCATCATGCCGAGTACGTAAATGGACACATATGGGACATTGCCCAACTTCACTGCGTAATCCCGGAGGTATTGGGTCCCGGGGTCATTGTAGTGAGAAAGAACCTGGATCACCAGGAGATGCTCCGGATAGTCGGTTAGCGGAAGATATTGGGGAATCCAAACCAGCAGAAGGGCTGCGGCCAGGAAGCCGCCAAAGACGAATCGGAACCCTGTGGGGAGGTAAGAAGGGCAGGCCTTCAATTCATTTGTCATGATCTAACAGCAGCTTCTTGAGTGCCTGGAGTTCAGCAGGGACGGTTTGGAGTGCATTTCGAAACCGAGCGGTAATGGGCCCGCTGGCATGGCTCAATTTTCCCTCGTGGTAATCAAGGATGTATTCCGGGTCTTTGAGGTGGTGGCCCGTCAGGATCCCTACCACCTCTTCACTGGACATCAGCTTCTTCTCACGCGACATTTTCAGGATGCCGGCGAGGGTCGATGCGGACGCCGGTTCGCATCCAATCCCGTCCCGTGCCAATAGGGCTCGAGCATCTGCAATCTCACCCTCGGTGACCTCCACCACGTCTCCTTGGGTCCACTCCAGCGCCCGGAGGGCCTTCTTCCAGGAGACCGGACTCCCGATTTTAATTGCGGTCGCCAGTGTGTCGGCTTCGATCGGGATCAGCTCTCTGCTCCCTGAGCGGACCATTTGAGCAAATGGGTTGGCTCCCGCTGCCTGGACAACCGTCAACTTGGGGAGACGGTTAATCAGCTTAAGATCAAACATCTCACGCAGCGCTTTTCCAAACGCAGAACAATTTCCGAGATTTCCACCCGGAAGGACAATGCGGTCCGGCGGACGCCACCCGCGTTGCTCCATCAGCTCGATCACAATCGTTTTCTGGCCCTCAATTCGCAGCGGGTTTACGGAATTGAGCAGATACACGCCCTGCTCGCCGGCCAATTCCCGAACCAACTGCATGGCACGATCAAAATCTCCCTGGATTTGCACAACCTCGGCGCCATAGTCCACAGCTTGGGCCAGCTTCCCCCGCGCGATCTGTCCCTGGGGAATGAGCACAACGGCTCGAATCGCCGCACGCGCAGCATACGCCGCCATGGAGGCCGAGGTGTTGCCCGTGCTCGCACAAAGGACGGTTCGGGCCCCGAGTTGTTTTGCATGCGTCATCGCCGTTGTCATGCCATTGTCTTTGAATGAGCCGGTTGGGTTCATTCCTTGATGTTTCACGGCGAGATGTTGGAGTCCGGCCTCCCGGGCAGCCAGGGGGACTTCCCAGAGCGGGGTATTGCCCTCCCGCAGCGTGACGATGGAGTCGAAGCCGTCCAAAAAAGGCAAAAGCTCCCGAAACCTCCAGACTCCACTCTGATCCTGAAGGGTCGGCGAGAGCTTTCGATTCAAAAAGTCGATCTTAAGTTTCTTGGGGTCAATCGAGTCCCAGGAGTAAATCACATCGAGAAGATCGCCACATCGAGGGCACTGGTAGCGAGCCTCGTTAACGGCGGACTGCTCATGACAACCGATGCATTCGAGATGTGCCAACATGAATGTTGTCCTGGCGATTGAAACGCTGTGAAGAGGATCGGGCATCCTGATCGAACCGAGGCATTGTAGACTGAATCCATAGTACAATCCAAGACTGATGTGATCCACGAGGGTGACGAGTGACCAAAGAGCCGGACGCCCTGCATTGAGGAAATTAGACCCCAGCCCCATGTCGACCCATCGTTATCTCGATGATCCGGGTTTTCAAACGACGCTGATAGATTTGCAGGATCACCTGAGAGCCTATCCCACATTGAAAACGCTGAACTCCTCGGCATGGTTTTCCCAAAACCGTTCAAAGATCGAATTGATCCTCAACCATCCCCATGTCGAAAGCCAATTTTCTCCCACCTCCTCAAAGAAAGGGTGGTTGCGATGCATCAGTTGGAACATTGAGAAAGGGAAGAAACTGGATAGCCTGCTTGAGATATTCAGTTCGGATCAGAGGTTTCTCACCGCGGACCTGATTCTGCTCCAGGAAGCCGACTTCGGGATGGCGCGTTCGGGGAACCGATGCGTCGCCCGGGAATTGGCCTGCGCGCTGGGCATGAATTTTGCATTTGCGCCTTGTTTTGTGGAACTGACGAAAGGGGTGGGCGAGGATCTCAAAGCGGAAGGAGAAAACAGCTCAGGCCTTCAAGGAAATGCGATCCTGTCTCGATTTCCGATTCGGTCGGCCCGGACGATCCGGCTACCGCAATGTTTCGAGCCTTTTGTATTCGCGGAGAAGCGGTACGGGAACCGAAATGCCGTGGTCTGCGAGGTGGGTGTGGTCAATCGAGATCTGACGGCCGCCACGACCCATCTGGAAGTCCGCAACTCGCCAAGGTGCCGCGCACATCAAACGGCGGCCCTATTGAAGACTCTCGGGAATCGTGGAGACGCCTTCACGCTGATCGGAGGTGACTTCAATTCCAACACTTTTGCCCGCGGTACCGCCTGGCGCACTGTCCGTTCTCTCTCCCGGCTGGTGCGGATGAAATCGGACGACTTGCTGGCCTCCACTCTTTCTCCGCAATCCCGCGAACCCCTCTTTGATGTCCTTTACCGCGAGGGATACGAATGGGAACCTTTCAATGATGGAACCTCAACTTCTTCCACCTTTCTGCGGTCACTTGAAGATGTTCACCTCATTCCGTGGTTCCTCCGGGATCGGGCATTGGAGACGTTGAGACCCTTTGACGGAGGGCTTCCTTTGCGACTGGACTGGTTTGTGGGGAAAAATGTTTCCTTTGCCGTTCGCCCAAAAGAAAAAAAAGATCTGTCCGATGCGGGGGGCCCCCTGCCACCGGGCACCATCACAGAATTCGAGAAAGGGATCAGACCGGAAAGCTTGTCCGATCATCGACCCATTCTCGTCGATCTTTTATGGCGCCCTTAGCGCCACAACGGGAATCCTCTTAAGCTAATCAAGCGTGAAGCAGATGTCTGCGCAAGAATCGGATCATCCGCCCGGCAACCCACCAACTGAATGGAAAAGTCCCGAGTGTGTAATGTCCGCAAGGCATGAGCTGCAGTTCAAAAGGGATGTGGTGTGCCTGATATTCGCGGAAGACATCCTGCGAGAAGCAGGGAAGGAACGAAAGGTCATATTGCGCTGAAACAATCAGCATTTTTCTTGGGTTCGGCTTGAGGCGACCGATAAAGGGGAAAGGGCTGATGGGCGACCAATAGCGACGGAGCTGTTCTTGAGTCAGGTGAGTCTCTATGCCTTTTCGGACATGCTGTGTTGTAATGCCGGTCCAAACGACGTCCCCGAAATAGCTGGACCCGTGGTTGAAGATACCTGCAGCAAATCTCGGATCGTGCGCAAAGGTCAGGAACGCCACACTTGAACCGATGGAAGTCCCCATCACGGCAATGCGGTTGAACCCTCGAGACAAAAGCCAATCGGCGGCGCGTTTGACGTCAAGAACGGCCTGCCGGGAGGCTTGGAGGGTGCGGCCGATGTTGGAACTCACCATGTAATCCGACCGCTCCAGATGCGGCGGCTTTCGGGAGTCGTGGTAGGGCATGCTCAGACGCAGCGCGGAAATTCCAAACCGGGCAAACAGTTGAGCTAAGGCGACATGAGCATCGAAATCTCCGTTCCATTGCGGCATGACAATCACGGCGGGGCGAATCTTCATTCGTGCGGTTGATTGACTTGAAGGGTAGTAGCGGGCGAAAACTGTATTGTTTTCAGGATAGGGTGTCTGGATTTGACTCGGATAGGTGAGCTGTCGGCCATCAAACCGATAGTCTGCTGTGGGGGTGTGTCGAAAGAACTCGTCGCTGTTTTCCATCGCCCAATTGACATAGTCATCGAGGATGTGGCTGGGGTCTCCAGAGCCATTTCTGGCCTCAATGAATTCGACCCCCCACTCGAAAGGCAGTACACGGCGGTTAGTATCCCGCGCGAGCCGCCGCCTTTCTTGAGAAACAATCCACCGTTCCAGCATGCTTCCCTTCACCCCGAAAAGATGAAGTATTTTACTGGATTTCAGGCATTTTTCAATGAAACATCCCGGGGGACGTCAAACAGAAGGGGGAGAAGCCGCCGATTTGTGCGCTTGCCGATGAAACCACTTGCAGAAAACAAACCCCGTGCTTATCTTCTCGACTGCTGTTCCCTTGGGGCCCGTGCGGTCTGAACTTGCAGGGGATGCGGCTCCATCATTGGAAACCGGCCCTCAAGCCTTCCGGCTGGCAGCGGGGGTAGGACGTTTAAATTAGATCTGGCAAGGTTATTAAGGAGACCAATTCGGTTCGGTCATGTCAACGCCCCCGCGCGCCCTGTCTCTCGCGGTTCTTTGCCTTGGCGTCCTGGCAATCAGCTTTGGCTCGATCTTCGTCCGGCTTTGTGAGGCACCTTCCCTCGTTATTGCGGCCTACCGGCTTTTGATTGCGACGGTCGTCCTCACTCCCTTTCAGCTCTCAAGAGCAGTGGTTCCACAAGTGGCTCAGGTGCGAAACCAGACCATTTATTATCTCCTCGCGGGAATCTTTCTCGCCCTCCACTTTGCGACCTGGGTGGCCTCTCTAAAATACACATCGGTGGCAAGCTCGGTGGTGCTGGTCACAACCAATCCACTCTTTGTCGCCCTGTTCGCATGGTGGTTTTTGCGCGAAGGGATTTCGCGGCGTGCTATGATTGGAACCTTGATTGCCGTTGCGGGCGGGATCCTGATTGCACGAGCTGATGTTGGGCTGGGCCGTGCCACTCTCAAGGGCGATGCGCTGGCCCTGCTCGGGGCCATCATGATGGCAGGCTATTTGCTGATCGGACGGGTCATTCGCCAGGTAACTCCCTTAACCCAATATGTGTTCCGGGTGTATGCAGCGGCCGCCGGGGTACTGGTGATCCTTTGTCTGTTTGCGGAACCCAATTGGATTCACTATTCGGGACGGACGTTTTTGTTCTTTGCTCTGTCGGCTTTGGTCCCGCAGTCGATCGGGCATACGTCCTTGAATTGGGCGCTTCGACACTTTCCAGCGACCATCGTCGCGGTGTGCACTTTGCTTGAGCCCGTGGGTGCTTCGCTCCTGGCACTGATGCTATTTAGAGAAATTCTGACGCCCGAGAAGATACTCGGGGGAGTTATCATCCTGGTGGGAATATTTCTTTCTATCCGCGGGGGTCGCCCGGCGGAAGCCGCTTTATGAGACCGTTAATTCCATTTGCGCTTAAGCCTGGCGATGTGATTGGCGTGGTGTCCCCGGCGGGGATTGTGAACAAAGCCTGGCTGCGCCGCGGGGTAAAGACTCTGACCGGCATGGGATTTCGCGTCAGAGTGGGCGCCCACGTTTTCGAGAAGGATTCTTTCTTTGCTGGGACCCACCGATCCCGGAAAACAGATCTGAATGCCATGATTCGCGACCCCGAGGTCAAAGCGGTCCTGTGCGCGCGAGGTGGTTATGGTTCGGTTTACCTGCTGGAAGATCTCGACTTCAAGACCCTGCGGCGGCAGTCAAAAATCGTGATGGGCGCCAGTGATGTCACGGTCCTGCTCAATGCAATCCATGCTCGAACCGGCCTGGTCACCTTCCACGGCCCCATGGTAGCGACCAATTTTTCCAAAGGTGAGGCGGGTGTCGATTTATATTCCTTTCGCCACGCCGTAATGAGTGAGGGGGCAAACGGACCCAAAGCCCCCTGGAGCGTGCCGCTCAGACCTGACCAGGTCATTCGTTCAGGGCGGGCGAGCGGCAGACTTGCGGGAGGATGCTTGTCCCTTCTCGTCAGTACCCTGGGTACGCCTTACGAGTTCGAGAGCGACGATTCGATCCTCTTTATTGAGGATGTCAACGAGCCGCCGTACCGTCTTGATCGCATGCTCAAACAGTTAGGAGATGCCGGGAAATTTCGTCGGGTGCGCGGCGTGTTACTCGGCGACATGTTGAACTGCCGCGATGAGAAGCATCCGCGATGGACTGTGCGAAAGGTGTTGGAGACTTACTTTCAGCGTTTTGAGGGGCCGGTAGTGATGGGACTCAGTTCGGGGCATACACGGAATCCGTTCGTGACGTTGCCGATCGGGGCCCGGGTTACCCTTGATTCACGGTCTCACCCCAAATTGATTGTCGAAGAAGCGACGACGAGGTGAGAT
>JBAVHJ010000181.1:0-10842 GCA_049685715.1 Terriglobia bacterium
GCCCTACACAGTCAACTCAAGAAGGCGATACCCGAGTCTCTCGGCCTGTGGGGGCGGATGCATCGATGACGCCCGAAGAGTTGAAGCAGGAACTCGATCGAATCATTGACCCTCCACGCATCCTCACCCGACCCATCGACCGCATCGCTTTTGCCGCGGATGCGAGCTTCTACCGCCTGATCCCCCAGGCGGTGGTGCTGACTCGCTCGGTCGAAGAGATCCAGACCCTCTTCCGATTCAGCCACAAGCAGCGACTTCCCCTGACCTTCCGGGCCGCGGGGACCAGCTTGTCCGGCCAGGCGATCACCGACGGGATCCTGGTCGAAGTGGGTCATTACTGGCGTTGGTTGCGCGTCGAAGAGGAGGGCCGAAAGGTTCGGTTCCAGCCGGGCGTGATTGGAGGGCACATCAACCACGCCCTGCGGTCTTATCGAGTTAAGATGGGACCCGATCCGGCTTCCATCAATGCCTGCATGATGGGCGGCATTCTGTCCAACAACTCCAGCGGGATGTGTTGCGGCGTGGCCCAGAACGCTTACCACACGCTCGACTCGCTGACCTTTGTGCTTCCGTCCGGAACGGTTATCAACACGGCTGATTCAAACGCCGACGAGATGTTGCGCGGGACGGAACCGCGGCTGGTGGAAGGCCTGATGGAACTCAAGCGACAGATTGAAGCCAATCCGGTACTCCACCAGCGTATCCGTGCCAAGTACCGCATGAAGAACACCACGGGGTACTCCCTCAACGCCTTCGTTGATTTCGACCGACCGGTGGATATCTTTCAGCACCTGCTCATCGGGGCGGAAGGAACCCTCGCCTTCATCGC
Source organism: Terriglobia bacterium (assembly GCA_049685715.1). GTDB lineage: Bacteria > Acidobacteriota > Terriglobia > JAIQFV01 > JAIQFV01 > JAIQFV01. Next base: position 830 of record JBAVHJ010000181.1, read on the forward strand.
CGAGGCCGTGCTCCACACGGTGCCCGACCTTCCGGTCAAGTACACCGGCCTGTTGCTGTTTCCCGATCTCTATGCCGCGGCCGCCTCGATCGTTCCACTTCGCGATGCGGGTGCAGCCGCCCTTGAAATCATGGACCGCGCGGCGCTGCGTTCGGTGGAAGACCAACCTGGGATCCCCCCCTCGATCCGGAAGCTTGCGGAGGGCGCCACGGGCGTGCTCGCCGAGTTCCAGGCGGCGGCGGAGGCCGATCGGGCCGCTCTTGAAGCCAAGGCACACCAAGCGATCAAGGGACTCCATTTGGTGGAACCGCCGCTCTTCACACATGAATCAGCTGAGCAAGCGGCGCTCTGGAAGATCCGACAGGGTATGTTCCCTTCGGTGGGCGCGGTGCGCGAAAGCGGGACCACCGTGATCATCGAGGATGTCGCTTTTCCCATTGAGCGCCTCGCCGATGCCACCCTGGAGCTGCAGCAACTCTTCGGGAAGCACGGCTATGAGAAGGGGATCATCTTCGGCCATGCCAAGGATGGCAATCTGCATTTCGTGATCACACAGTCCTTCAACGACCAGACCGCCGTGGATCAGTACGCACGCTTTATGGACGACGTGGTGAAGTTAGTCGTCGAGCGCTACGATGGTGCACTTAAGGGCGAGCATGGCACCGGTCGAAACATGGCTCCGTTTGTGGAAGCGGAATGGGGGCGCGAGGCCTACGCGATCATGAAGCGGCTGAAGGAGCTGGTGGATCCCGAGAATTTGCTGAACCCGGGTGTGATCATCAATCCGGATCCCGCAGCGCACCTGGCGGACCTCAAGCGTATGCCCGTGGTTGAGGAAGAAGTGGACAAGTGTATCGAGTGCGGCTACTGCGAATCCAAGTGCCCGAGCCGCGACCTGACGCTGACGCCGCGTCAACGCATCGTGGTACGGCGCGAGATCGAGCGGCTCAAGAAGAGCGACCGCGACCCGAGCCTCCTGTCCGGATTGGAAGCCGAATTTCCTTACATGGCGCTGGATACCTGTGCCGTGGATGGACTGTGCGCCACGGCTTGTCCCGTCTCGATCGATACGGGACAACTCACAAAGCGCCTGCGCAAACTTCGCCATTCGCCTTCGGCCCAAGGCTTCGCGCGCTACCTGGCGGAGCACTTCGGCCTGGTGGAGCGCTCGATGCGTCTCGGACTCACACTGGGCCATGCGCTGCAGACTTTAGTCGGTGCGGGCGCAATGACGGGCATGACCCGCGCCGTCCGCGCCCTGGTGAAGAAACCTATTCCACTCTGGACGCCCGATGTTCCACGTCCTTCCCGCCGCATTCCGCGCTGCCGGCGGGACGGGTCCCAGGCTGTCTATTTTCCTGCCTGCATTTCGCGGGTCATGGGCCGACTGCCGGGTGAGCCCGATGATCTGTCGCTCATGGAAGCCTTCGTCACCGTGGCACACCGCGCTGGAATAGAGGTCTTCATTCCCCCGCAGGTCGGAGGCACCTGCTGCGGTGTCCCCTTTTCATCCAAGGGGTATGAGGCTGCCCACGAGGTCGCCCTGAATCGGACCATCGAGCGGTTCTGGGAATGGTCCGATCATGGAAACCTTCCCGTGGTCGTGGATACCAGTCCGTGCACATACGGCCTCACAACCGGCCGCTCCCACTTGATCCCCGACAATCAAAAGAAATTTGATCAGCTCAAAATCCTGGACAGTGTCGGCTTTGTCCACGACGAACTTCTACCCCGGCTCACCATCACCCAAAAAGTGAAATCCGTGGCGCTCCATCCCGTTTGCTCTTTGGTCAAAATGAATCTTTCTTCCAAGCTTACTGCCCTTGCTTCGGCATGCAGCGAGAAGGTGGTGGTACCGCTCAACGCGGGCTGCTGTGGATTTGCGGGCGACCGGGGGTTTTTATTTCCGGAACTCACTGAATCCGCGACCCGGCTCGAAGCTGAGGAACTCAGCAAGGGGGGTCAGGACGGCTTCTACTCGAGCAGCCGCACGTGTGAGATTGGAATGACCCGCGCCACGGGACAGGTATACCGCTCCTACCTTTACCTCCTCGAGCGTGCGACACGGGTGAAAGAATAGGGACATGCTCGTGGCTTCTGCAGTATATGACCTCGCGCAACAGAGGGCGTCATTCGCGACACCTTTTCAGCTCATACCTTCAAGATTCCGTGTCTGTCCGGAATGGCACTAAGTTAAGGGCCTGACAACCCAAATTAGCCAAATCCCTGAAAGGGATTCATTCATCAGCCCAGGGCAACGCCCTGGGTTTGAAGGCCTTTAATTTCCCCGAATCCGCCGTAGCGGATTCCACAAAACATACCCTGTTGTCTGATAACGCCTGGGTGAGGTCACCACAAATCGGGGGGCTACATTAACCCCGGGCCATCCGCTGAGCCAGACGTTGGGACGGCTCTTGCGGGGTCACTTAGAATCTTCGATTCTTAGAGAACCCCTTCAGGGTTCCTGGCCAATCCAAAATGGGACAGATACCCAGGGCGATGCCCTGGGCTGATATAGACATCCCGCCGCGGCGGGATGGAGTCCCTTGTTCCACCAGCGGTCTTAACTTAGTGCCATTCGTGTCTGTCCCTGATTTCAGAAGCGCAGGCATGTCCGCCACGGCGGACGCGCCTGCGGCACCCCGGTGGATCTCGCGGGCTTAAGCCGAAGCGGTCTTTGAACGAGGTTCGGCGTCAAGGATTCCTGTTCTCCGATCCACTCGTCCCTGTCACTATGTTTTCAAAAATCGTTGCGATCTCGCGATCCGAGCGAACCGAAGCAGATCTCTCAATCCTTCGGGCGGGGAGTACTTCCGGGAGCCGGCATAGCGCCTGGTAGAAGGACCGCCACATGTGCAGATCCAAGGTCAAGGCCGCTCCGAGCAACTTTAATCCCAGCCAAGCCACATGCTGACTGAACCAGAAAGCATCATGCAGATTGACCCAGGTCATCAGTAGTCGGTTTCGTTCCGATGCGACGCGGAGACGGGCTTCAGGGATCTCTTTCTTCATTGTGGCGCTGCCGAGATGGTACACCGTGCTCTCCGGCTCATACTCCACGACCCATCCGCGTTTCCAGGCGCGATAGCAGATCTCGACGTCTTCCCAATAATAGGGAGCCAGCAGTTCGTTGAATCCGCCGAGCAGAGAGAGCTTGTTCCCGTCGTAGGCCGTGTAGCCACCGCTCCCGAAAAACGATGGCCAACGCCTGCCAGGGTGGGATTCTTGTTCATCTCGAATCTCGTAGTTTTCAAACACACGCCAAAAGCCATTCTTAAAAGTGCCCAGTTTTCCGGCTCCATCGACCTCGTTGGTTTCCATCCGGTAGGCCTTGCAGCAAACAGCAAAAACTTTTTCGTCCTCAAAATGGCGGACCAACGGAGCGATGGCATCGGGAGACACACTCACATCGTTATTGATCAGGAAAACGATCCGGTGGCGGACCGCCGCAAAACCGCTGTTGGCGGCAGGGACAAAGCCGCCGTTTTTGGGGCGCACCACGAGGTACATCCGTGGGGCCTCGCCATACTCTTTCGTAAACCACCCCACACTGTCGTCCGTGCTCCCATCATCCACAACAACTATTTCCACCTTTTTTCCGAATTGCTCCTGGTACCGGCTGGCGGCGATGGACACAGAGGGAAGAAACCGTTGGAGCAGGTTTCGCCCGTTCCAGTTTGGTATGACAATGCTGACGTCGTCCATGAGGATGAAGAGATCTCTAGAAGGTTACGTGTGAAGATCGCTGATTTCTGACGCGGCGCTCGAAAACCTGCGCCATGGATCCGGGCCCATGATAAATGAGACTTCCAAAGCCGTAAAGGCTCGAACGCCCTGTCGGGTCGCTTATCCATTGGGGCCCCCTCTCAGTCACGCGGAGCTGTGCTAGAATTGCGGCTCCTGAACCATATGGATCTCGAGATTAGTGCCACCAGAGCAACAAACGCGCAGGGACCCGCGAAGATGTTTCGAATCCATCGGGGAGCATGAAATTGAACGATTTGGAAAAGTACTTTCAGAAGAACACGAATAACCGCACGGTCAAATGGAAGCATTATCTTGAGATCTATGACCGCCATTTTTCAAGGTTCAGGGGGACCGATGTTCACTTGGTGGAAATCGGGGTGTTCGACGGGGGCTCTCTCCAAATGTGGAAAAGCTACTTTGGTCCCAGGTCCAGGATCTATGGAGTCGATGTGGATCCCAACTGCCAGCAACTGGAAGAAGAACAGATTTCAATTTTTATCGGGGATCAATCGGACGAAAAGTTTCTGAGAGTCCTGGCAAGAACCCTTCCGAGAATCGACATCCTCATCGACGATGGGGGACACAAGATGAAGGAGCAAATCACCACGTTTGATGTGCTTTTCCCTCATATTGACAAGGAAGGGATCTATGTGTGTGAAGATCTCCACACCTCGTATTGGAGGAAGTTCGGCGGGGGCTTTCGAAGAAAAGGGACCTTCATCGAATACAGCAAGAGTTTCATTGATTCCATCCACGCCTGGCACTCCAAGGAGCCGCGGAAGCTGGCGGTGTCCGATCTGACGAGATCCATTCATTCGCTGCATTACTATAACAGCCTCCTGGTCATCGAGAAAAGACCGATGGAAGAACCCAGCTCAATCACCAGCGGTTGCCCCACCCTGGACAGATCCCGGAAGCCATCCTCCCTTCGGCGGTTTGTGCGGTCGTTGCACTCCAGGTTGAAGTGAGCCGGCACTGTTTTCCGGCTTTCTGTAAGAATTCACCGTATCTACTCATCTTCAGTTGGTATCCGTACATCGGTAGGCTCTCTTTAACGAGGAGGTCGAATGGCCAAGAAGGCACGTCCCAATCCCGGCACCATCGCTTGGGCCGATCTGACGGTCCCTCAGGCAACCAAGCTCCGGAACTTTTACGCGGCGGTGACTGGATGGAAACCAGCGCCTGTCTCGATGGGATCCTACAGCGACTACAACATGACCGAGCCGGCGACAGGAAAACCGGCGGCTGGAATCTGTCACGCGCGCGGAAGTAATGCGGACCTTCCCGCGCAGTGGCTCGTCTATATCGTCGTGGAGGATCTCAATGCCAGCCTCGCTGAGTGTGAGGCGCGGGGAGGCGTTGTGGTGGCCGGGCCTAAGAGCATGGGGGGACAGGCACGATATGCGGTCATCCGCGACCCTGCGGGAGCGGTAGCAGCCCTCTATGAGCCAGCTTAGGGAGAAGCCGCTGCGGATGAAGCTTCGCAGTTTGTGCTCCCTACCCTGATGTTATTCCGGAATCTTGAGAAAAAGGCCAGGGTCTTATTTGATGGGCCGCGGCCGGAAGTCCAGCTCTGATCCGGGGTCGCGGGGATAAGTGATCCGGCTCCCTTCGACACGTGCCCAGGGGGTGAGCTCGTGAGGTTGAGTTCGCGATGCAGTCATGATGTCATCCACTCGATAGCCTCGCACCAATAAGGCGTCGCCAATCAGGGAGCGGTGACAGCGCCAGGGCAAGGCTTCCGCGCACATCACGGCAATGGGCTCCTGCCGCGCCAGTTCAATCAATTCCTCCAGGGCCTTGCGAAACGGCTCTGTTTGCATGTAGTCCGCATAACCCCGAAAGCTAAGGTTCCGCCACCCGGTGTTGATCGAGTCCTTTCGAGGATGCCGAAGACCGCCCAATCCCGCTTTGTGCGCGTACGCGATTCCCGCCTGCTTCAAAGCCGTGGCCAAGTCCTCCACATTGAACTGTGGGTTGTGCCGGGAACGCGGGATGGTGCGCACATCGACCAGGCACTTCACACCGTGACTTGCCAGAAGCTGAATGAACTCTTCCGCCGTTCGGGTGGAGTGGCCGACGGTCAATACGACCAGGGGATATGTCAATCTCCGCTTCTCCATCGCTTCTGATTTTCCGGGTTTATTCCTCAATTCCGAACACAACAAGGCACGCCCAGTTCCTGGCGAGGCCAGGGAATTCCAAGTCGTGCTGAGCCGTAGCAAAGGAGCTTCTTACTTTGCGGCCCGAGACGTTCCTGAATCTGCCGTTGAAGCAGCCGCACTTCGCTTCGAGACCCGCTGGTAACTACCGGGGACTGTCCGGAAGCTTATAGCAAGGCGGTTCCAACCATTGATGGCAATGACGGCCATCGTCAAGTCTACGAGTTCCTTCTCCGTGAAATACTGGCGAGCCAGCTGGTAAACACTGTCCGGAACGTGGTCCCGGCTGACCAGCGTCACCGATTCAGTCCATTCCAGGGCCGCGCGTTCCCGGTCTGTGAAAAACGGGGTCTCACGCCATACTGAGACGCTGTACAAGCGCTGTTCCGTCTCGCCTTCGGCACGCGCGTCCTTGGTGTGCATATCGACGCAGTAGGCGCAGCCATTGATTTGTGACGCGCGCAGCCGGATCAATTCCAAAAGTGAAGGTTCCAGCCCACTCTGCCGAACATATTTCTCAACGGCATACATGGCTTCCATGGCGCCAGCCGACTCTTGAGTGTAATCCATTCTTGATTTCATGGTTCCTCCTGACTTGAATGATCGGGATGATGAGACCCGGATTTCAAAAACTTCCATTAAGGAAACTCTAACAATATCGTAAGCCGATATTTTATCAAAATTCGGCTCCGATGCCCACTAGTGAGTTAGTAGAAGTCTGCTTCGATAACTTGGGTTGGGGATGTGTAGTGGTCAAACAGGGAAACCGGAAGCGCCAGTGCCTGAAAGAGCTGGGTTATGACAGGACTAAAGCGTCTTGATTCTCATCGACGGCAAGAACGCAGCCCTTGACCCGTGACGAGCCACCCTGACGCATCCCATGCCAATTAGGGTCGACCATGGCCGTTGTGCGTGCGGCCGACGAAGAACCTCGTCTTGGATCCAGGATGGATCGAAAGCAAAGCGGCCGCATGATGGCCAATCTTGCGCAAAACGGGAGGGAATAGCTGCGTCGTCCCCTCAACCACTAAGACGACCACGTACAACATGCAGAAGCCCAAAGCGAGAACGCCCAATAATACGAGGTCGCTGAGAAAATCATACACAAGGACATGCAAGGTGCTACCCATTGCTTTCCCATACCTTGCGGGATCGCGATATATGGCGACTCTATGTACCCCTCGAATCCGGCCCTATTTTTCAAGGGAGGGAATACTCGATCCCGCCGGCTTTGCGCCTGCCGAATAATTCCTTCCTCAGATTGGTGAGATTCTGATTTTGAGAATTCCGTTGCCTTTGATCAAGTTTGGAGGTTGCGTACCGGAGATCCGTTTAGATTCGGCCTCGTCTGTCCGAGGGATTGGAAACCTGCGGCAGGGTTTACATTGAGGTTTCAGGTATTGCCGACTGATCGATGAAGGGTTTCCACCTACGCCGCAAGGGCACCCCCGCCCTATGCAGATCCCTTACTGGGAGACTTTGATACCAGGACGCAGCGTCAATTGCTCGGCAGGCGAAAAGGCATGGCTTCGAATCAGCAGAGTGCTGACCAGCGAGGTGAGCCCCGAAGCGGCAAAAATCATGGAGAGGATGACAAATTGGTAAATGGCGGCGTAGACGGGCTTCGAGCCGGAAAGCAGCATCCCGGTCATTAATCCGGGAATCCATACGATGCCGAGTGAACGCAGAGAGTCGATAGCGGGAATGAGACTTGCTTGGAGAGAGGACTGAACATAGGGAGCCACGGTTTGCTTGGAGCCGGCTCCCAGGGCCAGTCCCGTTTCAATGAGTCCCATATTCGCCTGGACCTCGGAACGGAATCGATTTAGTGCCAGGGAGTTGGTGTTCATGGCATTGGCGATCAGCATGCTTCCGACGGGGATCAGCGTGGTGATTCTCGTATCGATGGCCCCGGCCCAGGTCATGAATACGATCACCAGGCCCGCTCCGAAGGCGATGGCGTAAAGGGAAACTTCAAATGCCCCGGGAATGCCCTTCGCGCGACGGGACGAAGTGGCCGCGGCCGCGGCAATCATGCCTGACAGAACAAAGAGACTCGTCCACTGCGGGCCTCGAAGAAGCAGGACCAGGAAGGAACCCACGGCCACGATCTGAACGATGCCGCGAACGAGAGCAACAAGGATGTCACGCTCCAAGTGAATCTCCCGCTTCCGGGCGATCATCATCACCGCCAGGGCCAACACCGTAGCGACCACCGCCTGGGCAAGACCCAGGGAGAGCTGGTTAGTGAAGAAGTGTTTCAGCATCGAGAACCTCCTGGGTGGAACCGAACTTGGCGAGCTTCCCTCCCTTGAGGAGAAGGGCGCGCTCCGCCACACGCACGGCTTGTGCCAGATCATGTGTGACCATTAGGCAGGTCAGGGCATTTTGTTTCACGACCTGGAGAATCAGTGATTCGACTTCCTGCTTGGATCCCTCGTCCAACGCCGATGTCGGCTCGTCGAGCAACAGGACCAGCGGGGTGTTCGCCAGCGCGCGGGCAAGACTGACGCGCTGGGCTTCGCCACCCGACAGGTGGCTGACATCGCTGCCGGCCTGCCCGGCGAGTCCGACCTGGTCGAGGAGGCGGGAGATGGTTTCTTCGGAGAGGTCTTTCTCCTGCTGACGGGGGCCGAACCGGAGGTTGTCGGAGACCGTCCCCGGAAAAAGAAAAGCCGTCTGCGTCATCATGCCGATCCGCCGCCTCAGTTGACGCGGGGGAATCTCTCGGTAATCCATTCCTTCGAGATAGACCGTCCCCGCCGTGGGCTCATCCAGCCGGTTGATGAGGCGTAGAAATGAAGATTTTCCGGACCCGCTCGGACCGACCACCGCCACCACATCGCCTCTCTCAACCTGGATGCTGATGTCTTCAATCAGAGGTTTCCCTGAAACCACACGGCTCAGGTGCTTCGTCTCGAGGATCCAGGATCCTCTATTCCCCTTGTCTTGTTCCATCATTTGGCCTTGATATTCACTCGCGAGGAATTCCGGAATTTAGAACGTCTATTGAGCTTGGGGTTTGGTGGCAGACTCGGCCGAACAAATTTAAATTCTTGAACTCACTTATAGTCCTTTTCACCGAGACACAATGGGTTGCTCCCCGATTTGTTGTGGGGCAGGCGTCCCCGCCTGCCCTTTCTGTTCGGAGATGCGCAGACGGGACGTCTGCGCCATCCCGGCTTCAGGCGTGGTCGTCATCCAGCATCCTCGAAGCCGGCGCCTGGCTGGTGGCGGTCGTGACTCTTCCCCAAGCGCTGGTTTTCCAATTGTCGACGGTTGCCGACGCGGCTCCCCAGGATGGAAGCGGCATCAACAGGCGCTCCGAGAATCCGAACAGGAACGGTTCGTACATCTCTCGTTGTCGCTTCAAGGTTTCCTCGCCTGCGCGCGCCCGGCAAAGGGGCGCGCCGGCGGCACCCAGGATCCCGCGCAGCTCCGCCAGGGTGGCCTCGTTGAAACGATCAGTATATTTGGATTGGGGTGGAATTCCGAGAACCTGGGCCAGGTCCACCAGGGCATGCCGCGAGATCGCGAAGGTCAACCCGGCCTGCCACTGCAACACCCCCTCGGTATGAGCGATGAGCAGGGCGCAGGTGTCCAGGATCGTGGCCAGGGCTAGAACCCAGGATTGGTTATTGTGCTGGGAACGAAAGTAGCACAAGACAGGATACGAGATATGGCTCTCCATCAATTCCGCAGCCCAGGCCTCCCAGGCACGCAGGTATTCTCCCAGAGCTTCCAGATTCTGTTGGCTGGTGTGTCTGCGCAGAAGTTCCGCAGCCGTGGGCGGGGAACCGGCACGTGCATCGAGCAATGAAATATTGACCTCCCGCCGCGAAAACGCCCCGTAGAGCACGGGCAGATAGGAAATAACGACGGCCAAAAAGCCGAAACCGGTCCCGGCCTCCGCCACCGTGATCACGCGCGCGAGAGAGGTGTGCGGTGTAACGTCTCCAAGGCCGAGCGTAAAAAAGGAGGTTCCGCTCATGTAAAGCTCGGTGCGAAAGGCTTGAAGACCATTGGGCCCCCCGATCATCAATCCGGTCGCCCATTGCAGCATGGCAAAGCCGAAGATAAGCCCCAATGCCCACACCCCAAAGA
>JBAVHJ010000182.1:0-5152 GCA_049685715.1 Terriglobia bacterium
CACGTCGTGTCACCGGAAACAAAACCGACCGCGGGATCACCCTGGACACCGGAAAAATAGATTCCCTGATTTGGTTTGGAACCGTTCAAGCCGGGGGACGAGTCTCGTTGTTCCGCGATTCCTTCAAACTTCCAGGGATCGCCGGGACGATGATCCAGAGCGGCTTTGTGTTTGTCGATGAGCGCGCGGCGAGTGGCTGCATATTCCTTCGAGAGCAATCCTTTTGCGGGAACTTTGACAAAGTCGGGATCGCCAAAGTACTCATTGCGGTCGTCGTAAGCTAACTTGATGGCTTCCGTCACGGTGTGGATGAACTCGGTGGAGTCGAGTCCCATATCGGTAAGGTTAAAGCCCTCAAGGATATTCAGCGCCATTAAGAGCACTGGCCCCTGGTCCCAGAATCCCGCCTTGTAGATTTGATATCCGCGATAGTTAGTGGTCGTGGGCTCTTCGATCTTGCCGTGATACTGGGCGAGATCATCGGCCGTGATGACTCCACCCGCCTTCAAATCAGCCTCTGCAATGCGGCGTCCGATATCTCCCTTGTAGAACGCGTCGCGTCCGGCTTCAATGGCCTTGCGGCGGTTATGGGAGTTCCGGAATTCCGTGCGTTCAGCAGCGACGATGGCACGGAAGGTTTTTGCCAGGTTCGGCTGGCGGAACATCTCTCCCACTTCCGGCGTTTTGCCGCCGGGAAAGTAGGTGGCCATGGTGTCCGGGTACTTTTCGCAATACTTCCGGTTTTGTTCCCAGTAGTGCTCCAACCCCTCGACAAAAGGGAAACCGTCCGCAAGTTCGATGGCCGGTTGCATCACCTGTTCCAGGGACATCGTGCCGTAGTTTTCCAGCGCGAGCGCGAGCGAATCCATCACGGCGGGAAGGGTGGCGGCGAGCGGCCCATTGCCGGGGATCTTCCCTTGTCCCAGATCCGCCAGCGGAAGTTCCACGCCCGAGCTGTTCTTGAAATGAGCGGCCTTCCTCTCGTCCTCCGTCATCTTCTTAAAAAATTCCGGTTTCAGATCCCGGGGAGCGGTTCCCTGCCCGTTGATGACGACAACTTTTTTCGTCCGCGCGTCGTAGATCATGAGAGGAACTTCCCCCCCAAAGCCGAAATGTGAGACTTCCACCACGGAAGAGGCAAAGACCGTCGCCGCACCCGCATCAATAGCATTGCCTCCGAGCTCCAGGATCCGTATCCCTGCCGCGACGGAATAATATCGGCCGGAACCGACGATTCCATGGGCCCCTCGAATTTCAGGACGAAAAGTCTGTGGATACAGAGGAGAGGCGGCAAAAAGCAGCACAGTCATAATCAGTAGCTTTAACATATGGGTGTCCTTAATTGGAGTTGAAGTGTGAAATTCGAAGGAGGATTTGTGAGCCACTGGGAGGCACTTGGCAAACAGCTCATTATTCATCTTTGCGGCAGGGCGATCCGGCATGGGTCAAATAATTAGGGACGCCCGGCTAACCAAGGTTACAGAATCAAGTTTAATCTGATTTCCGAGACTTGAACCCCGGGGAAAGGATCGAATCTCAGTCCCCTCCCGCGCAATTTACGGAATTCAACTTCATCTCGCGTCAAGCCGCGCGTCCGGATGTCATTCCCGATTATCCATGCATTGAGGATACCGCCCTGTCCCTGGCGATCTTTTCGATCTCTGTCACCACCGCATCGATCTCGTCATCGGTGTTGTAAAAATGCGGAGACAGGCGAATGCCGGCGCCGGGGCGATAATCGACCAGGAAGTTCCGCCGAACGAGGTCCTGGGCCACTTCCGGTGCACATGGCAGATCGACCGATACAGTGCCCCCACGCTGTTCCGGATCGCGCGGGGAATTCACCTTTAAACCCGCCTCATCGGCCAGCGCAATCAGCCTGCTGGTCTGACGAATAGAATTCTCGCGGATGGCAGACACTCCGACTTGATTGATAATCTCCAAACCGGCTTTGGCGGCATAGTGCGCCGGGATCGGTGGGGTTCCCGAAAGAAACCGCCAGACATCATGACGACGGCGGATGGGAGGGGGTTCAAAATCAAAGGGCGATTCGTGCGAGAGCCAACCTGTCAGCGCCGGCTCCAGCTTTTCATACAAGTCCGGACGGACATAAAGGAACGCGTTTCCAGGGCCGCCACACAGCCATTTCAAGCAGCCCCCAATGACCACGTCGACGTTCAACGCCTTCACGTCAATGGGCAGGATGCCCGCTGATTGATAGACGTCCAGTATGACAAGCGCGCCCACCTGGTGGGCCTGATCGATAATCCGACGAACATCCTGAATGTACGCGCTTTTGAAAATCACATGCGAGATGGGCACCAGCAAGGTCTCTTCGTCGATGGCCGTGAGCATTAACTCCGTCGGCGTATGGATGCCGTCGGGGCTGGGAACCGTCACGAAACGTGCGCCTCGCCGCGTGGCCTGTTGGTAGAGGTACATCACGGAAGGAAAATTCATCGCCTCACACACAATCTTGTTTCGGGGCAACTTAAACTCGAAGCAGGACAACACCTGGGCCTGGGTCAAGGTCACATTGGTCTGCATCACCACTTCATCCGACCCGGCCCCGATCAGAGGAGCCACCAGGTTTCCCACTGCGGAGGGGATCATCCACCACGCCTCCTCCCAAGCCCGCACCCCCCGATTCGCCCAGGTGTCGGCATATTCGCGCAAATCGTCATAGGTCTTGCGCGGCATGGCGCCGAGGGAATTCGAAATCATGTAGCAGGTCGATTCAAGGATTGGAAATTCCTTGCGCCATAAAAGATGGGAACTCATGGGATTGTTCCTCAAGTCAAGTTGAGTTCAGGGGGTAGCACAGTGGGCTCGACCCAGGATGCCGGGTGTCGAGTCTCAATCCGGACATCCCGGCATCTTGCTTCGACGGATTCGTTGAGGTCACACCAGCTTGGCTGCACGCTCGATGTCGGAGACGGCCACCACGATCAAAGCCTTGCCCATCCCTTTGACGATGGATCCGTAAATGTACTCGATGTTGATATTGTTTTCGGCCAGCTTCCGCGTCAGACGTCCCAGCGAACCGGGCCGATCCGCCACGCGCAGTGCGAGCACTGCCTCCTCCGTGAATTTCAGGTTCATCGTCGTAAGCACACGCTTGGCCGTCTCGTGGCTGCTGGTCACCATGCGGAGGGGTGTCTGCAATCTTGATTCCGGGGCCATGATCGCGGAAATGTTGACCGCGAGTTTGGAGAGCTCTGTGCACAGCTCTGCGAGCGCGCCGGGCTTGTTTTCCAACATCACCGTAAGTTGTCTGCTAATGGGCATGGGCTCCTCTCCGGTACCTTGATTTGATTGGAACGGTATGGGACAAAACCTGTCAATGGCTGCGGGGATTGTACTCGGTTGATGTGTTAAATAACAAAGGGTTTTTGAGAAAGGCAGGTCTCAGTTGTCGGTTGCCGATGGTTAGTCGCCAGTTCTCAGTGAAAGGCAGGAACGTTGGACTCCTTGATTTTGACTTTGAACCTTGAACTTGGAACTTTGAACTGGTTCTTTTGGACCTTGGACTTGAGACTTTGGACTCTGAAATTTCAACCTTGAACTTTGAACTCAGTTCTTTGGACCATGAAGTTTGGACGCAGATTTTCTGATATACTGCCTTCTCGATCCCGTTCCAAATGCCCCACGAAAAACGAGACTTTTCATGTCCTCTGAAGCGACTGTTGTCCATTTCTTTTGGAAGCATACGCGCACTCGAGCCGAGCAAACCGCCTTCAGGGTGAAGCGCAACGGCCGGTACATTGATATTACCTGGGGGGAATTTGGCCGCACGGTCCGCCACCTCGCTCTGGCTTTCGCGCAACACGGAGTGCAGCCGGGCGACGTCGTGGCGATTCTTTCGAACAATCGACCGGAATGGGCGATGGCTGACCTGGCGGTCCTGACCCTGAATGCGATTTCCGTCTCAATTTATGCCACCAATTTGCCCAAGGATATCGCCTACATTCTAAACCATTCCGAGGCGAAGCTGGTCGTCGTCGAAAATCGGAAGCAACTCGAAAAAATCAACGAAGTCCGCCCCCAGGTCCCCGCCCTCAAGACGGCTGTGATCATTGATGAGACGGGGATGAGCGGCCGGGATGACTTCCTCATCCCTTGGAGCGACTTGTTGATCGAAGGGGAACGCCTTGCGGCATCCCCCCGCGCCAAGCTGGACGACCAGCTCGATTCGCTGCGGCCGGAACAACTCGCCATTGTCATCTACACGTCGGGGACGACGGGGCCCCCCAAGGGGGTCATGCTGACCCACGACAATCTGATGTATGTGTGTCAGACGCTGTCCACGCTCAACATGATTTCCGACCGCGATGTGTTCTTTTCCTTTCTTCCGCTGGCGCATGCCCTGGAACGGATCGGAAGCCTCTTTGTTCCCGTCTACCTGGGAGCACAGGTCGGCTATGCGGAACGGATGGAGACGGTGCCGGAAAACCTTGCAGAAGTGGCGCCTACGATCGTAACGGGAGTTCCGCGATTCTTTGAAAAAACCCATCAGCGGATCATGGCCGCTGTGAATTCCAGCCCGTCTTACAAACGCGCGCTGTTTCATTGGGCCATCGGGGTTGGACGGCAGGTGACTCCTTATCAAATCGCGAAGCTCCCCCTGCCTCCCAGTCTGCGGCTCAGGCGATGGCTGGCGGAACGATTGGCCTTTCAAAAACTCAGGAGACGATTGGGGGGCCGCCTCCGGTTCTTTGCCTCCGGGGGAGCTCCCTTGTCGAGGGACATCGCGGAGTTTTTTTACGCTGTGGGATTGCCCATTTTTGAAGGATATGGCGCCACCGAAACGACCTCACCCACCACCGTCAGCGACTTTGACCATTTCAAGTTCGGAACCGTGGGAAAGCCCCTGCCGGGAGTGGAGGTCAAGGTGGCCGAGGACGGCGAAATCCTGATCCGCGGCCGCAATGTTTTCCAAGGATATTTCAAGGATCCTCGCGCCAGTGAGGAAGCTGTTGTCGAGGGCTGGTATCATTCCGGCGACATTGGGCGGATCGATGATGAAGGTTTTTTGACTATTCTGGACCGGAAAAAAGAGTTGATCATTACCTCGGCCGGGAAAAATATTTCTCCCCAAAATATTGAAAACCTCCTGAAACATGATCTCCTCATCAGCCAGGCGGTGGTGATT
>JBAVHJ010000183.1:0-22581 GCA_049685715.1 Terriglobia bacterium
GGTATCCGAAGCAATACCTTCTTGCTGGAGTGGCCTCCCCGATCCGGCCGTCGCCAAGAGTTTCCTGAGGTCGATCGTGCAGGCTGGTTCCAGATTGAAGAGGCAAAAGCAAAAATCCTGAAGGGCCAGGCAGGTTTCTTGGACGCCCTTCAAAGTGCGCTAGCCAAAGGTCCCGGCAAGAAATAACTGGAGCCGTAATACCTCGATACCGGGATCAAGGCAACCCATGATTTGAATGGCCTGAAGTAAAGTAATTGTCATTCGGGGCCTTATATCTGGCACCTGATTTCTCAATTGCCTGTTCTTGCCCGACTATCCTATACTCCAGGGGCTCCTATATGAAAATAGTGCGACATTTTTGTTTGCGAACTCTTTCGCGTCATTTCATAAGATTTGTGACTTCTTCAGAACAGGGGGATTCCCCATCAAACGGCCCGGGGGTTGAATTCGGGGGCTTCAGGATGGATTCGGAACGGGGTGTATCCTCAATTGAAAGGCCTGCGTTGATCCAAGAACACGTGATGTCTGCTTCAATGCCGACCTTCTAACCTTTGATATTCTTCAAGCGGGCAAACCCGGACTTTTATTGCACCTAAAAATCAAGAATCGTGGGAGGAGAATCCGAATGAAAAGACCAGCAACTCTCCTGAAGTTGCTCGTTACCGTGGCGATCATTCTTGCCTTAATGGGCTTGCCGGCAATTGCGGAAAAACTAAATTATCCGGCCACCAAGAAGGGTGATCAAATCGATACGTATTTCGGTGTCAAGGTCGCTGATCCGTATCGATGGCTCGAAGACGACAACTCGCCGGAGACGGCGCAGTGGGTTCAGGAAGAGAACAAAATCACGTTCAGCTACCTGGAAAAGATACCTTACCGGATGAAGGTGAAAGAGCGCCTCGAGAAGCTTTACAACTATCCCAAGTACACCGCTCCCTCCAGGCGAGCCGAATACTTTTTCTATTCCAAGAACGACGGACTTCAGAATCAAAATGTCATCTATGTTCAGAAAGGGATCGAGGGGAAGCCGGAAGTGCTCCTTGATCCCAACAGGTTCTCAGTGGACGGAACCGCACGCTTGGGCGCGTTTTCTGTATCCAAAGATGCAAAATACGCCGCTTATGGAATCTCCAAAAGCGGATCCGACTGGCAGGATTTCTTCGTCATGGAAGTGGCGACCCGGAAGCCGCTGTCCGATGTGCTGAACTGGATCAAATTCTCCGGCATCTCCTGGCAGGGGAACGGTTTTTATTACAGTCGTTATCCCGCCCCCGCAAAGGGTCAGGAGCTTTCCTCCAAGAATGAGAATCACAAGGTCTATTTCCACAAGCTTGGCACCCCTCAGTCGGAAGACGAATTGATTTATGAAGATCCGAAGGAACCCCAGCGGTTATACTTCGTCTCCACCACGGAAGATCAACGATTTGCCATTCTCGGAATCTCTGAAGGGGGCAAAGGCAAGAAGGGGAATGCGCTTTACTACCGCGACGCCGCCAGGGGAGATAAGACATTTACTCCCATTGTCGCCGAGATTGGAGACGACAGCTATCGCGTTGTGGACAATCTGGGCGATAAGCTCCTCATCCAGAGCGACCATAAGGCCCCTAACGGCCGGGTCTTCATTTGTGACCCAAAAAACCCAGACGAGAAAAACTGGAAAGATGTTCTGCCTGAAAAGCCGGAACCTCTGGAGAGTGCCAGCACGGCCGGGGGAAAGCTGTTTGCGACGTACATGAAAGATGTCACCACGCGAGCCGGTGTCTACAGCTTGGACGGGAAGTTGGAGTATGAGGTGAAGCTACCCGGTCTGGGGACGGCGGGTGGATTTCGTGGATTGAAAGACGACAAGTTTGTTTTTTACACCTTCACCACTTTCAACTTCCCCCCGACCATCTACCGGTATGACATTGCGACCCAGAAGAGCACGATCTTCCGGGCCCCGGAGATTCCCGATTTTCAGCCCACGGATTACGAGACCAAGGAGGTCTTCTATAAGAGCAAGGATGGGACTCGGGTCCCGATGTTTCTCGTGCACAAGAGAGGCATCAAGCTGGACGGCACCAACCCGACCTTGCTCTACGGCTATGGGGGATTCAACATTACGAACTCGCCCGGCTTCAGCTCCCTCCGGCTGGCCCTGCTTGAACAGGGAGTTGTCTATGCCTCGGCGAACATGCGCGGCGGCGGAGAGTATGGAGAGAAATGGCACGAAGCGGGGACCAAGCTCAAGAAACAGAATGTTTTCGATGACTTCATTGCGGCGGCTGAATTTCTGATTGCCGACAAGATCACCTCACCGGAGCATTTGGCGATTCTGGGAGGATCCAACGGGGGATTGCTTGTCGGGGCCGTTTTGAATCAGCGGCCCGATCTCTTCAAGGTGGCCATTCCGGAGGTCGGGGTCATGGATATGCTCCGCTTCCATAAATTCACGATCGGCTGGAGCTGGATTTCCGATTATGGATCGAGCGACAACGAGGAGCAGTTCAAGGCGATATATCGCTATTCGCCCCTGCAAAATATCCGTGAGGGGGGCAAGTATCCGGCCACGCTCATCACCACGGCCGATCACGACGACCGCGTGGTCCCGGCGCATTCGTTCAAATATGCCGCCACCCTCCAGGAAAAGAGTGCAGGCGATCAGCCGATCCTGATCCGCATTGAGACCAAATCGGGGCATGGGGCCAGCAATACTACCAAGGCCATCGAGCAAACGGCCGACATCGACTCGTTTATCTTCTACAACCTTGGAATGACGCCGAAGTATTGAAGTAGGGGCATGGGCACGGCTTTTGCCGTGCCGAAGACAAAGGGGAAGGGATCGCTTAGATTGGTTTTGTGGCTTCACGGCCGGGTTAATCCCCGGCCTTTTTTTTGAGTTTGAGTTCAGGAGTGGCACGTTTCAAGAGAGCGAGAAAGCGGGGTCAGAATGGAGCTCCGGAAGTGAGCCCGGGGTGGGGGGGACAGCGATTGGGAGATCCCATAGTGAAAACATATTCGCCGAATCAGACACTTGATCCCCGAGGGTGGTGTCATCGTTGGCTGTGACAGAAAGAGGGTGAAGCTGCACGCCTCCGCGGGATCTTTCCGCGATGCCCTTGAGGCAGAGAATTGATAATCACATGACATGCCGGCTTGAAGCATAACGATTGCGTCGGGCGTTCGGCCACAACAAGGAATCTCTCTGAAGAGACCGTCTGACTGAGTGTCATCTCCCTAGGTATCATAAAAAGACGTGATGCGACGATCATCTTGCGAGAGGGTACGATCGAGGAAATGCCTGCATTAAAGTTCGGGAGCCCGTTCAGCTTTCGCGAATCTCGACCCTCTCCACTCAAAGCAGGAGAAATTCCCCGGACGGTGACTTCGTGGTTGTGGTTTATACTCTCTGAGTCGTCCCGGGCAGGCGATTTGAGGAGGTTCATTCCTTCTTACATAAACTTGGAGGGGAGCTGACTGCGAATGGAATCGATGATCAAGACCCACCTGTTCCTTTCAATGTTAAAGTGGCGTCGGATGTTGAAACAACATGAGCACTGGAATCGCGAACAATTAGAATCTTATCAGGCTCAGGCACTAAATCGGCTTCGTGAGTTCGTCTATGCGCGTTCGCCGTTCTATCAAAAGTTTCATCGGCGCTTGTACCAGGCGCCGTTGCGTGAGGTTCCAATCTTGACCAAGTCTCTAATGATGGAGAATTTTGATGACCTGGTGACGGACCGGAGAATTCATCTCGACGAGATTCGCACGCATCTGAAGCGCGTTCCCAAAGAGAAGCGGTATCAGGAACGCTATTGGATCATTCCCACGTCTGCCACCACGGGAGATTCCGCGATCAGCATGTTCAACAATGACGAATGGGCGGCAGTCCTTGCCTCCGGGACACGCTCCTATGATTGGGCAGGGGTGAGAATTCGCCCTTTTCATCGTATCCGTGCCGCTGCCATTGTTTCAAAGGTCCCCACGAACATGACTGCTCGAGTAACCGGGACGATCCATTTCTGGTGGTTTCCGACCCTTCGAATGTCGGCCTCGGATCCGATAAGCAGCATCGTAGAGCGGCTCAATAGGTGGCAGCCGGAAATCCTGCAGGCATATGCCGGTATTGCAGCCCTGCTGGCCGAGGAACAGTTGGCGGGCCGATTGGAAATTTCTCCCAGGGTTATCGCGACGGGCTCCGAGACAATGTCCAGGTCCTGGCGGGAGAGCATTGATTTGGCATGGAAGGGGTGTCTATTTGATCGATACGCCTGTGCCGAGGCAGGGATGGTCGCTTCAGAGTGCAACCAGCATTGTGGGCTACACTTCTTTGAAGACTTGCATATCGTGGAAACCGTGGACGAAAAGAACGGCCCCGCTCCCCCCGGCGAGCCGGGAAGCCGGATTTTGATTACAGACCTATCAAAATACACGCAGCCACTCATTCGTTATGACTTGGGTGACCTTGTGCGGACCGCAGTTGATTCTTGCCGCTGCGGGCGCCCGTTTATTCTCGCGGAGGAGATTCAAGGACGCACTCGGGAAATCCTTTACTTTCCTTCCGTGAACCACGGCCAGGTGGTCCTGCAGCCCAGCGTATTCCACCAGGTCATGGATGCGCTACCCATTAATGGGTGGCAGATTATCCAGGAAAGGGATGCATTGGAGATTCTCGTGCGCAGGGTGCCCGATGATTTTTCGGATGAGAAATTGGTAAAATCCATACAACTCGCGATCTCTGCAATGGGCGCTATTGTGCCGCCGATCCACGTGAAGCGAGTCTCGCACATCCCCGGCACTCCCCATGGCAAAACCCCCTTGATCAAATCGAATCTCCGCGAGAAGGTGCCGGTCAGCACGTCCCCGCCGGTCTAAGAGCCGACCTTCGCCCCCCTTTCATTCAAAAATGACGCCGCGCCAGTACGGTTTCAAGCCCTATGAAACATCTGCCACAAATAGTTCATCTGGACCACAGCCCTTACTCGGCATTCAGAGGTACGATTGATTTTCGAGCAAGTGATTTCTAGAGTTCCGTTCACGGACTCAATTGGAGGCAGGAAAAGTTCTGAACCCGGGAGCTTCCGAGACTCAGCGGGACATGGGCATGCAGGGGAAGCAAAGCGGTACAACCGGCGACGGACCCTTTGATTCCGAAAACAATCCTCCCGCGCCGATGCTTCCCTACGCAAATTGTTCAGCGGCGCGCAGGGCGACTGCAATAGCGTTCTTCACTGAGACTTGTTTTTGCTCCAAAACGATATGTTCGCTTTGGGTGCGTTGTGCGATCACCGCGCAGACACTAGCTGCGGCAAAACCGTAAACCCCCGCCATCTTGAACAACATCCCAGTCTCCATTTCATAACAGAGCACATTTAAGCGCCGGTATTCCTCTGTAACGCCACGCAACTGACGCAGTAGATGTGGATTGGCCGAATCGTAGCGTTCTTGTCCTTCGTAGAACGTGTCAACGGAGGCGGTAAGTCCCAAGTGATATTCGATCCCCAGTAAACGAGCCTTTTCGACTAGGGCAACGGTGAGAAAGGGGTCGGATGCGGCCGGGAATTCGGGGGGTGCTATGTCGTTTGCAGCGCCTTGACGGCACAGGGCCGCACGCAGGATCACAAGGCTACCAGGCATCACGTGGGACTGGATGGACCCGCAGGTTCCAATCCGGATGACATATCGAACGCCCACTTGGACCAACTCGTTCACGACGATGCTTACCGATGGAGCTCCCATACCACTGGTGGCCGAGAGCAGGGGGCGTCCGTTGGGCAGGAGGCCTACATAGCTGTTCAGGCCACGGTACTCGGAGAGCATCCGGACTTCACGGAGTCCAGTCTCTGCTATGAGCCTGGCCCGCTCCGGCTCTCCAGAAAGAAGAGCCATGGTCGGAGGGTTCGTTCCCAGCTCGCCGCGCCCAAATCCGATGTGATGCAACTTGTTTCCCTCTGTCATGGGTAACTCCACAGGATCGATAATTACATCGTCGGGAGGTCAAACGCAATTTCGAAGGCGTACCGAGCCATAAATGGGTACTTCCCCTTGAAAAACTCTTAGTGTTTTCCCCGACACCCGTCTCCTAACCTCTATCCGCTATCTCCGCCCCCCCCACCTGGTATCAATCAATCCTCGCCACCCCGCTGCCTGGTTTTGGAAATCGCTCAAAAACAGCGGGATCATGACCGGGAATGATCAGGCGGGGCTGGCTGGCCAGGGTTCTCATGCGGTCCTGCGCCTTCAAGTTTGAAGCGGGGTCGAAGGTTGCGGCAATCGGCACGTGCTTTTCGAGATTCTCATAAAGGTAGACATTATCTGAAGCGATGACCACCGTTCCAGCCCGGGAATGGACCCCGATATATTGCGAAGCGTAAGTATGACGCCCGCCGGTATAGAATGTGAGTCCAGGGATCAAAGACTGCGCGTCCCCATCCACCAAAGTCAGCCGCCCCTCGTGGTTCATCCTTGACAGCACCGCCATATCCTCCGGGTCGACTCCCATCACCTGATTGGCCGGATCGCTGTAGTGATCAAACTCGTCTTTCTGAATCCACACATGCGCCTTGGGAAACAGATCCACTCCGTCGGCGTGATCCCAATGCACATGGGTGATTATGAGGTCAGTAATCTCTCCCGGCTTGAGACCCAGCTTGCCAATCGCCTCAGAAGGTTTGACATAATCCTTGAGGTTCCAATGCTCAAAGAATTTTGCTCGATAGAAACCGCTGTCCACGAGAATGTTTCTTCCACCCGGACCCTTGACCAACCAAATCATCATATCGATATTTATCTTGCGCGAGGGGTCGGCGCCCGCAACAAGCTCTGAGACGGGGAAGTCCGGAATGATTCCGTAGCGGATGGCATAAACGGCATAAACTTGTTTTTCAGGCGTGGCAGATGCCTTTCCGCTGCTACCCGAAATGACCCACGCAACCACAAGCATTGCACATCCCAGCCATACCAATCGCCAAACCGCTCTCTGCAATATCATCGCACTCTCCGTTTAATAATCATTCATTCGTCCCAACGCTAAAATAGAAATAGGACTGTCCCTGATTCTTAAGTAAAATTTGCCACTAGTATAACATCCGCCGGAAGAAGTCGGTTTGGCCATTCGTTTGTGCATTTCCTTTCCGGATCTTTGGGATCAACCTATGACTGTTATTGGCCTGGCCGCTAATCTCCGGCACCTTTCACCCGGGGCCACTTCCCAATTGCCTGTCCTTTTGAGGTGGGGTACACTCCGCCATTCAGCGAGAACTTCAAACATGATCGAACACCCCCCCAGCTCCAATTCTATGTGTGAATGCCAGGTGGAATCGCGGCCGCACCGTCGATTCTCTTTCAGGTTAAGTCTTGTTCTGCTGAGTTTTGCTTTCGCTTTGTTTCATGCAGTTTCGTCAAGCGCTCAAGACAACTACGAGATTCAGGTCTACGGGGCCGACACGGTGGCCCCCGGGCAGACCATGGTGGAGTTGCATACCAACTTCACCATCTCCGGGAGCAAGACCATGATGAGCGGGCTTTTTCCGACCCACCACGCTTTTCATGAGACGCTCGAAATTACGCATGGATTGACGGACTGGTTTGAACTGGGCTACTACAACTTCACCTCGGTCCGATCGGGAGAGGGTTGGGACTGGGTCGGAACGCACCTTCGTCCCCGCGTGCGGGTGCCGGAGGACCGGCACTGGCCGGTGGGATTAAGTCTCTCCATGGAATTCGGCTATCAACGCCGCCAGTTTTCCGCTGACACCTGGACGATTGAAATTCGCCCCATCGTCGATAAGCAAGTGGGAAAATGGTACCTCGCGTTCAATCCGACGGTGGACCGGTCGCTGGCTGGCGAAAACAGGAAGAAAGGGTTTGAATTCTCCCCGAACTTCAAGGTGAGCTACACAGTGATCCCGAAGGCGAGCATCGGATTGGAGTATTACGCCTCGCTGGGACCCATCTCAAAATTCGATTCGTTGAACAATCAGGAACAGCAGATTTTTCCCGCCGTGGACTTGAACCTCTCTCCCAACTGGGAAGTGAACTTCGGGCTGGGGGTCGGTATGACCCGCAGCACCGACCATCTCATTGCCAAGTTGATCCTGGGTTACCGATTCAAGAAGTTTCCCTTTGTGCGGCACTGAAGGACCAAAGGCCTTCTCTGCAGGTGGGTTGTTGGGTTTCTTAATTGAATTTGCCTCACTTTCCATGCTCTGGTAGCCCCGGCGAGAAAAACGCTCGCCGGGGCTACCAAACCTTTCATCCCCGGTAATCATCTGACAGATGAATGTAATCGATCTGAATCGGGCACGCAGCCACAACCGACGGATCCAGGGAGAAGTTGTTATAGCTGGGCCAGCGCCACTGGTCAGGTCGGCTCACCAATCCTTTTCGCACAGGATTGAGGTGCATATACTCCAGGCGCTCATTGAACTCCTTCTTATTCCGCGCGAAGCGATCCCAGAACCGATGCTGCCAGAAGTCCCCATAAGTCCTGCGGGACGCATTCAGCCGGCTAGAGGAGACCTCCTTGATTTTCTTCATCACTCGCGAAATAGTCAAAGGAAAGTGTGGCCAAATCAGAGCGTGCCAATGATCCGGCATGAAGACGTATCCACAAAGAATAAACCCCAACACCCCTCGGGCCTCCCTGAGGACATCGATCAACAGTCCGAATTCAAATTCGACCAATGGGGCATGGCGACGTAGGAGATTCGAGGTCGTAAAGAAGATGCGGTCGGTTTCACGTAAGCGACGAAGCTTCGTCATGGGTTCTCCTTGCTGCGGGGGAGGAGGGAAGGTTTTTCGTCGTAATCGGGGGAGTGACCTATCAAGTGTAGTTTATTCAGAACAAGAGTCTAGAATAATTTTGGGGTTTGTTTTGGTAGCCCCGGCGAGCGTTTTTCTCGCCGGGGGCTTTTGAGTGAGCTCATCAAAATTATGAAATTTCGGAAAACGATAGACCTACCCCTATCGATGACCTTCAATTCGGAGCTCTGGTGAAAACCGGCATCGTAAAGACTTCTCGCACAAGCCCCCGGCGAGAAGAACGCTCGCCGGGGCTACCAGGGCTTGCTAACCGAGCTTCAATCTGCCAGAATTTGAATTGCCTCATGAGGGACGAAAACTTAACCATCATTCATTAAAGGGATCAATGTTATGTTTCACGGAGAAGTATCCAAGGAAATTGCGCAGGGCCTGATCGAACTGCAAGCCCGCATCAAGACCGCTCAAATCCCCTCGTCGAAACTGGATGAGACGATCAACATTGCCACCTGGAATATCCGGGAATTCGGAAAGGTGGAAAGAACGGAAGCGGCGATCCATTACATTGCCGAGATCCTGGGGCAGTTTGACCTGATCGGCGTCGTCGAATTGCGCGACGATTTGAACGATCTCGGCCGAGTCTTGACCATTCTGGGTCCTTACTGGCGGGCCGTTTACTCCGACATGATTCCCGACAGCGGCGGAAACCGTGAACGGATCGCCTTCCTCTATGACAAGCGGGCCGTCACATTTGGCGGGTTTGCTGCAGAGGCAAACTCCCCGCGCAAAAAGGTGGGGAATGAGTACCTATCCGAGATCTCATTTTGGCGGAGCCCTTATATGGCCTCTTTCCATGCCGGAAACTTTGATTTCGTCGTCCTGAGCGCTCATATCCGCTGGGGCGATGGCGAAACCGCGCGAAAAGGCGAGCTTCAATTGTTGGCCGATTGGGTGGACGATAAGCGCAAGGAAAAAACGCATGAAGACAAGGATATGATCGTCATGGGCGACTTCAATATCACCGGTCGCGATGATGATCTCTTCAAAGCCATCACCAGCCGGGGACTGGTGATCCCCCAGGCCCTTCGACAGCTCAGTTTCGGCACCAACCTCGCCCGGGACAAACATTACGACCAGATCTTCCATCATCCCATCTACCCGGAGAATTTTACCAACCAAGGCGGGGTGCTGGACTTTTATGCGGGCAATGTCAACCCCCTCTTTCCCGGAATGTCTTTGAAGGATTTTACCTATCAGCTTTCGGACCATCTGCCATTGTGGATGCAGGTGAACACCGACATCGATGGTCACCAGCTCGATGAAATTATTCGAGGCTGACCCAGGCGACCAGAACATGTGTGTGCTGTGATGGTCTGACCGAAGAACGGAACCGATCTGAATCGGGCACACGGCCGCGAGGCCGTCTGAAAGTCGATCGATCTCTTGCGCGTGGAGCATCCCCCGTTTTCGAACGAACCGCCGCCATCCCTTGATTGACCACGTTTCCAAACTCCATTCCACCTGTCTCAAACAGCTCCCTGATTCGTCTTCATCATCAAAGCGGAGGATGATGGCAGTGTGAAAAACGGCACAAGTCTCAAAAAATCGTTGACTTCGCCCCCCATGCCATTAGAATGAGCGCATCGACATTCAATCCAACGTGGGGGCTTCTTACAAGCGGAGGGATCCCCGGCTGAATTAAGGCGAGAAGGAGATCCGACAGGGGCGGAAATCAATCTCGTCTCCAGCACACCTCAGAGGCTTTGATCGGAACGGGACATGGTTTCTATGGAACGTTCCCAGACTATTACGATGCGGATACAAGAGATTCGACATCCCCTGCAGCGAAGTGTCGCTGGGAGGTGCATGGGGGATTCTTTGTTTCAGAAGGGGTCTTATTTGGCAAATGATCCGGACAGATGCCCTTGGGGATAACGTCGATTCTCTAGTGCACGGACGGCGGGAAACAGTGCGCTCAACATCGCGCGCCACAGCGGTTTCAGTCGCTACGAAGGAGAGGTTATGGCTGACGGACTTCAGCAGTTAAAGCATATTGTCGTCCTGATGATGGAAAACCGGTCATTCGATCACCTACTGGGATATCTGAAGGCCCAGGATCCACGGATTGATGGAGTCACGGGCAGCGAAACCAACCCCGATACAACGGGTGCGGCCGTCCCGGTCCAGTCGCTGGCTGCCTATCAGGGCCAGTTGGAGCCCGATCCCGGCCACCATTTTGAGGACGTCAACGTACAGATTTTTGGCAACCATGAGGGCACGCTCTCGGGCCCGACGATGCAGGGCTTCATTAAAGCCTACTTTGAGAAACGGCAGGATGTGGCCCACTCCCAGAAGATTATGTACTGCTTTGCCCCCGAAAAGGTCCCTGTGATCACTACGCTGGCCCGGAAATATGCCGTGTTCAACCGGTGGCATTCCTCTATTCCGGGCCCGACCATTCCCAACCGCGCCTTCGCGCATTTCGGAACGTCTTTTGGAAAGCTCGATAATGATCTGCTTTACGTCGGCTCGAAGTATCCCACTATTTACGAGCGCATGATCACCGCCGGCCGGACGGCGAAAGTTTACTATTTTGACGAGCCGAGCGGAACCATCACGCTGACCTTCCTTTTGAAAAAGCAGCCGCAACTGTTTGGGACGTTCGATCAGTTCCAGGCGGACTGTACCTCCGGAAAACTGCCGGACTACAGTTTCATCGAGCCCAACTACACGGACCACGATGTCGGTAACGGCGAGATGATCGCTCAGGACCAGCACCCGGATCACAACGTTCTGGCCGGCGAACAGTTTATTGCCTCAGTTTACTCCTGCATCACCAGCAACCAGGCCCTGTGGGAAAGCACCTTGCTTCTCGTCTTGTACGACGAGCATGGAGGCATCTTCGACCACGTCCAGCCTCCCGCCTGCCCTCCCGATGAGTTCCAGGATAAGGGGACCGGCTTTAAGTTTGATCGGCTCGGGATTCGTGTGCCGGCGGTGCTGGTTTCACCCTGGATCCCGGAGGCCACGGTCGTCACCGACAGGACGTTTGATCACGCCTCAATCCCGGCGACCGTGACCAAACAGTTTATCGGCAGTTACAGCGCCCGCTCGCCGCGTGAAATCAATGCAGACACGTTCCTGGATTTCCTGACGCTTCCTTCACCACGCACGGACCGGATCACGTTTCAAACCGGGGGCGGAGGATTCGCCTTTCGCGCCGTGGCGCCCGGGGCCGGTGTCGTCTCCATCGATCAGGCCCCTGCCAGCGCGCGCCAGCCGCGACGGCCGCTGTCTGACCTGCTGCGAGATCATTTGGCGGCGGTCCAGGACATTGAAAAACAGCTTCCAGCGAACCAGCAGACCCACATCGACATTCGAAAGATTCATACCGAAGCGGATGCCAGCGCCTACATCCAGCGAGTCATGACCGCCTTGCGGAAAGGCGCGTAGGATCGGCCGAACTAGGGGGAGGTTTCAATCATGCGAAAAGTCATTGCACTACTCTGGCTGCTCTCGAGCGTGCCTGCCTGGGCACAGGAAAGTGAGCTTCACGCCGAGTTCCGTACCGAGAAGGAGCGGTTCGCAGCCGCTTGTTCGAATTTCGATATCAAAGCATTTGGCGGTTGCCTTTCGGCCCTGTTCACGGACCATCCCTTTCATATCACCGGTGGAAGCATCGCCCCACAGAACGGGATGGGCGGCGGCCCCGCTCTGGTGTTTCAAAGGGAGCCGACCGAGCGCTGGAGGCTCGACATCAATATGGATGCGGTGCTCACCAGCAGCGGTTCGTGGAGAGCGGGAGCGTACATGAAGGCGGTCCTGGGCCCGAATCCAAACCAGCCGGTCAAGGTCAGCACGAGTTCGAATCCACCTCCCGGGACGCCGGTCCACATCATGAAGATTTCCCCTCGCCCTGAGTTTAATATTTATGTGCAGACCATTCGGTTGAACAAGCTTTCGTATTTCGGCCTGGGACCCACCACCTCGAAGTCAGACCTTGCGTTTTATGGAATGCAGGAAACGATTACAGGCGGGAATGCGATCATCCCTATCTTCGGCACCTCCGGACTCGCCCTCTTCGGAGAGATCAACGGGCGCTGGGTGGATCTCCGGGATCGTCACGGAGATTCGAGCCCATCGATCGAGCAAGTGTATACAGAAGCCACGGCGCCTGGACTCGCCCGTCAACCTGCATTCGCCCAGTTTGGAGAAGGGATTCGCTTCAGCCGCAGCCTGCTCGACAATCATGTCAAATTGAAATACGCGGGCACCTTCCAGCAGTTTGCCGCGGCGGGGGACGCGAGGTACTCATTCCGGCGGTACACCCTCGACTTCGCTCACGAGTTTCCCCTCTACCGGACGACGAGGTCGGGTTCGTCCAAAGACGTGGCAGGCCCCGATGAAAGCCCCGAGTCCATGACCAAGCCGCGCTTTTCAAGAAACCGCGAGGGAACGATCGGGCTGCGGGTACTGCTGACCGAGTCGATTATCCCTTCAGGACATGTCGAGCCGTTTTACTTTCAGCCGACACTCGGCGGGAGTGACATTAACGGAAACAACCTCCTTCCCAGCTACGCGGATAATCGCTATCGGGGGCCCAACCTGATGTTGTTGCGCGCCAGCTTCGAACATTCCCTTTGGGGGCCTTTTGGTGTCATGGCCCAGGCCGATTCAGGCCGGGTGGCGTTGACGCGTGGGGACCTCGGTTTCAACCACCTGCGTCACAGTTATGCGGTGGGTTTCACCATTCGGGCCGGAGGCTTTCCTCAAGCTTCGATTCTTTTTGCCTGGGGCGGGTCCGAGGGGAACCACACCACCGCTTACATCAACGCCAGCGCCCTCGGAGGGTCGCTCAGGCCGTCATTGTATTAATGGCGATGGCCTGCCTTGGCAGCCTCAGTCCGACTTTTCGGATTTTTGTCGCGGGGCCTTTGGATGAGCTCGCCGGGGCTATCAAAACATAAAACTGGGGAAGGTTCCTGCGATAATCAAATTCGACGTTCGTGATATGCTGTTTTGATGAACCTCGATACGCGCGTTTGGAAGGGTGGATTCATTTTCGCTCTGCTCACCGTGTCCGCGGTGGCGTTTTTCAACGGAGGCACAGAGATCACTGCAGGCAAGGCCGCTTTCCCGACCTTCTATAAGGACGTTCTCCCCCTCCTTCAACACCACTGCCAGAGCTGCCACCGTCCCGGCGAAATTGCGCCCTTTCCCCTGGTCACTTACAACGAAACGCGGCGCTGGGCCGGCCTGATCCGGGAGACGGTGCAACAGAAGAAAATGCCCCCCTGGTTTGCCGATTCACACTTCGGTCATTTCTCGAACGACCCCTCGCTCACGGCACAGGAAACTGAGACGCTTTCATCCTGGGCGCTCGCCGATGCACCGCCAGGCAATGCAGGTGATGCCCCCCCGTCGGCGCATTGGGCCAAAGGGTGGAACATTCCTCAGCCGGATCTCGTGATCGAGATGCCCAAGCCCGTCACGCTCCCCAATCGTGGCGACGTCGAGTATACCTACGAAATTGTGCCTTGCGGTTTCAAAGAGGACAAATGGGTGCAGAAGTCAGAGGTCCGTCCTTCCAGCCGCGAGCATGTCCATCATGCCGTGGTGTACATCCGCCCGCCCGACTCGCCCTGGCTGAGAGAAGCGCCCGTCGGCGTTCCGTTTACGGCCTCGAGCCTGGCCGATGAAACACTTCGGCACGACGCACACTCGACCACCAGCGATATGTTGCTGGTGTATGCGCCGGGAAGTTCACCTGATCTCTGGCCTGACGGCATGGCCAAATTCGTGCCGGCCGGCTCTGACCTGGTGTTCCAGATGCACTACACCACGAACGGCCATGCGGCGCGCGATCAAACCTCGGTGGGGTTGGTCTTTGCCAAGGAGATGCCCAAACAGCGTGTGATCACGTTGCAGTTGACCAACAGCAGCTTCGTAATTCCACCGGGTGTGGATAACTATCGCGTGGAAGTGCATGGCACTTTGCCGAACGACGCCACCCTGCTCAGTTTTTTCCCGCACATGCATCTGCGCGGGAAACGATTTGAGTACAATATTATTCAACCGGACGGCACCATTGTTGAGACGTTGCTGCGGGTCAACTACGATTTCTACTGGCAGTTGAGCTACCGGTTGGCAGATCCGCGATTTCTAAAGGCAGGGACGGAGCTTCAAGCCGTCGCCTGGTACGACAACTCGCGCCGCAATCCGCATAACCCCGACCCTGACAGCTCCGTCCGATGGGGAGATCAAACCTATGAAGAGATGATGGTCGGCTTTTTTGACATCGCCGTACCGGCAAACCTCGATAAATGGCATTACTTCATCCGCCATCCCGATGGGAAGTAAAGATTCCACACGCGGGGACTTCGAAAGGCTCGACAGATCACCAACCACACGCCCCATGGATCGGGATGTGTTCTCCCCGGCTCAATTCCACCGCGTCCATCACAAAAAATATGATGGACGCGCCATTTCGCCCCGTCAGCTGTGCCCGGCGCCCTTGCCCTTCGGTTCTGTCTCGGAGGAGAGATCTTCAAGCCGCCTGCGGAAGTGATCCCGCGGTGATATCTTCAAAGGTCGTTGTTTCAGCGGATCGGTCTCAGGATACTCTCTCTCCCCCGTCGTCGTCCCTTCTGCCCTCACGCTGGTGGGCTCGAAGTCATACCGATAGCCCAACTGGTGATGGTCCGCGACATCATGCGGCGTGACTGCCGGTCCCGGCCACGGAGGGGTCGAAGACAGCGTTTTGTCGTAAAAAATCATGGGCTCATTCCACGCTTGACCGGGATCGCCGGAAAGAGCTGCTTTGGGAAGATACGGCGCGATCTGGGAGTGTTGAGCCTGCCACTGTGCCCACAGTCGATCGACGTTACAGTGATGCAGGAAGAAGATAGGGTCATTCGGAGAGGTGCTGGGAAGCATCGTCCCTTGCGTTCCGCCCACCCACAAATGGACGAGATTATGCATCCCAACCAATCGCGAACTTCCGGGTGGGACATGCCAACCTTCAGTCTGGTTTCGGAAACTGCCGAGAGACTTGCGGTCGCTCCATGGAGACTTATCGTAGAAGGTGATGTTGAGCGCCTGACTGACCTCCTCAGGCGTGGGGAGCGTGGTGGCTATCGAATCGCGGCCGAACCCTCTGAGGAGATGATCCACTCCGTCCTCACTGAGCGATAGCTCCCAGTTGGCTTTGCCGGCAAAGGGCCCTGTCGTAACCGGGCCGTCGGCTCCGTCACCTCCCATGAAGTCGTCGGTCCAGGGTGCAGCGTCTTTGAGTTGATCGACTGACCAGTCCCAGTAGGGAATTGCCAGATTGGGATTCTTCGCTGCTCTTTGCAATTCCAACTCCAACTGATGTAGCAGCTCCCGATGCCACGGAAAGAACGCCGGGCACCGATGTGCCCACATCGGCATCCGCATGTCATTGGTCACCGTCAGGTTTTCATTGCGCACCGGCTTGGTGGGATCGATGATTTTCATAATCAACATGGCCTGCATGTGAACATACACAAAATCATCATAGCGACTTGCGGTGGGCGGGTTAAATTGGCTGGGTGTCTTCTTGAGTGTCTTGAGCGCACTCACATACTCGGCACGTTCCGAAGCGGTCAGTGTGTTTTGGTTTTTTCGAGTCACCATAGGGCATCCTCCAATCAGAAGAAAAGATTCTTGGGGCAGAGGCCGATTTCACTTTAAGCAAGTGCCGATCCACCGGGCTGGCGGGTCCGAAGGGGAAGAGGGCCTATCCCCAATGGCATTAGATTGGCTTGAGAAAATCCATTTTCAAGGGCCTAACTGGTCTCGGTCTCGGCCCGGCGGAGTTGCCGTCATTTAGTCCGTCTGTGTTCGGGCGTTAAGAGAGCCACCGACTTGCCCCAGGATTCGATGAATCCGGAGGGATGTGTCGTAGGCGAAGCCTCCCGTCGCTAAAGGCCCGGGCTGCGTCAGAAAAGCCGCATGAAGAGAGCTTCGCATGAGGATCAACTATGATTCCACCTCTTCATGCCACTTGCGGCTTTTCAGCCGCTTCACTTGGAATCTCTCAACTTGCGGCCAATGATTGCCACGGTTTTCTGGTTGAAGAAGAGTTCACCGTTCATTCGAAAGGGCCGCGTTCCGCTCAGGTCCTGGGCCAGGTCCGCCTCGATCAATTTTCTGACCTCGTCGGCTATGATGGGCGGCGTTTGCGAGTTTGCCAGCCAGCGTTCCACCGAGGGCGTGAGCTGATCCGTGTATACCTTCAGGATCTCCAACCCACTGGCGGTAAACATGGCGAGCAATTCACTCATGGGTCGTGCCCTCATATGCGAGGGATCACGCAATTTCTCAAACGCATTCTGATACTCCGCTCTCAGGGGATGTTCACTGACGGTCAAATCTTCGATGGCAACCGCGCCGTCCTTCCGGCACACCCGAGTCATTTCCCTCAGGGCGAGTTCGGGCACTTCAAAATGATGAAAGGCCAGGCGACAGACGACAACGTCGAATTCCCCCTCTCGAAAAGGGAGTTGGTCCGCATCCGCCAGCCTAAACGAGACGTTACTGAGACCCCGGGCACGGCGAGTCTCTTCGGCTATCGCCAAGGTCGCCTCCGTCAGATCGACGCCGATGACTTCGCGGCAACGCTCTGCAAAGGTCATCGCCACATAGCCCGGGCCGGTGGCGATTTCGAGCACTCGAGAGCTAGGGTCTGGGTCGACCGCGCTCACCAGACGCTCGAGCCTCCCGGGATCATGAATGTTTGCGTTCGAAGCGTACGCCCGCGCCTGCTTGGTAAATTCTTCGCGGATTGTTTGTTTATGAGTTGTCGAATTGGTCATTTATCAGTCTTCTTTACTGTGAGAAATTCTAGCCTTGGTAGCTCCGGTCCGCCACGGCGTCCGCCATTACTGCGGGCGGATCGCCGGGGGCATTTGACAGCGTTCGCGCAAAGGCCCCTGGTGAGAAGAACGCTTCAATGAAGTATGATCTTGTTGGCATCACAGATTCTTGCCTTCTGACCTCCTGGCTTCCTCATTCAATGAAATTTTTGGGTTACCCTTTTATCGTCAAGTGCTCCCCAGATAGGCTTCTTGGACATAGGTGTTGTTGAGCAGGTCCTCGCTCGGGCCCTCCAGTGTGATTCGACCTGTCTCCATGAGATACGCGTACTGCGAAATTCGCAACGCGTAATTCACGTTCTGCGCCACCATCAGGATGGTGACTCCTTCCCGGCTGATGTTGCGCACAAATCCGAAGATCTCGTCGACAATCTTGGGCGCAAGCCCGAGGGAAGGCTCGTCAAGCATCAGCAGCTCCGGTTCGGCCATAAGTCCTCGCCCGATGGCGCACATCTGCTGTTCCCCTCCCGAGAGTGTCCCGGCCAGTTGCGTGCGGCGTTCTTTCAGTCGAGGGAACATATCATACACCCGCGAGAGATTGGCCCCGGCCGCATGCCTCAGGGTCGAGGGGAATGCCCCCATCAGGAGATTGTCTTCAACAGTCATCTTGGGCCAGAGTTGCCGGCCTTCTGGGACCAGGGTGATGTGCCGCTTGACTCGCTCGTGGGGGGGACGCCGGGCGACGTCCTCCTGTTTGAAAATAATTTGGCCGCGGATGACTTTCAACACGCCCAGGATGGCATTGAGTGTTGTACTCTTCCCGGCGCCATTGGACCCAATGATGGAAACCACCTGCCCTTTAGAGACGGACAAGGAGACACCCCAGAGAACTTGCACGGAACCGTAAGAAACCTCCAGATTCTGAACCCGGAGTAGAATGGACTGCAAGGAGGTGCTGGTCAATCTTCCTTCCTTTTCGCGGGCGGATGGCCCAAATAGGCTTCAATCACCGCCGGATCCTGCTGGATGTGGTCCGGCGCACCTTCCGACAGCTTTCTTCCGTAGTTAAGAACCAGGATCCGGTCGCAAACGGCTGTGATCGCTTTGACATCATGCTCCACGTACATGACGGTCGTGCCTTCATCGCGGATGCGGCGCAGCAAATCGAGCATGGCAGCGGTCTCAAAGTGCGTCAGTCCACCGCAGATTTCATCGCACAACAGAAGATCCGGGCTGGTAGCCATGGCGCGCGCGATTTCGAGCTTCTTCTGAAGCCCCACGGACAAGATGGATGCTGATTTGTGAGCGACGTTGTCCAGATCAAACTCGGTGAGGATGTCCATGGCATGTGCCTCTGCCTCTGCATCATTGGCCACTTTCTTCCGCCCAAAGTGAGACCCCAGTTTCACATTCTCCAGGACGGTCATCTCACGAAAGGGCCGAACGATTTGGTGCGTTCGGGCGATGCCCGCCCGGACAAGGCGGAAAGGTTTTAGCGCAGTGATGTCGTGGCCGCGGTTGCGTACCTTTCCTGAGCTGGGCTTCGTGGCGCCGGCAATGATGCTGAACAAAGTCGTCTTTCCCGCGCCATTCGGTCCAATGAAACCAAAGATTTGGCCCTCGCGCACCTCAAAACTTACGTCCTTAACCGCGGCGAGGCCTCCAAAATATTTCGTCAGCTTCTCCACTTCCAGGATTGGAGGTCTTGTCTCTGCGTCTGGCATGAAGTCTCCTATACAATCTGCGAAAAGCTCCAAGAATCCCGCCCGGCTCGACGAGAATAATCAGAATCAGCAGCGCGCCATAAATCAGGAGATGAATCTCGGGGAAGGAAGCAATGATCTGCTCCTCCACGATCCCAAAGACCACCCCGCCCAAAACAGGCCCCCAGACCGTTGCGATGCCGCCGATAACCGGCATCAGCAGGATGTGCACGCTGGTCTGGAATCCGAATACGCCTTGCGGATGGATGAACGCCGCGTATCGGGCGAACACTCCACCGACCATGCCGGTCAACGCGGCGGCCAGGGCATGCGCTTCCAGCTTGTAGGCGTAAGAGTTTACGCCGAGACCCGCCGCGGCATCCTCATCCTGACGTATGGCATTCAGTCCCAATCCAAACTTAGTGCGCGAAATAAGTATTGAGGATGCGACGGCAATGGAGGCCAACACCAGGGCAGTGTAATAGTGCTCCAGTTGCAGAAAAGGCCGGTGCTCAACAATGCGGTAGCCGCTCGCGCCCCCAGTGAAACTCAAATTCGTCATGACCACCCGGACGGCCTCACTGATTCCGATGGTGGCAATGGCGAAGTAAGGTCCTCGAAGCCGGAAGGTGGGCAGCCCGACAATCAAAGAAGCCGCCGCCGCAGTCACCGAGGAAATCAGAAACGCGAGGAACGGGTTCAAGCCGGCATTCATCGCTAGGGCAGTGGTGTACGCTCCAATTCCGTAGAAGACTGCAAACCCAAACGAGATCTGGCCGGCGAATCCTCCCAATATATTCCAGGCGACGCTGGTCGTCACCCAAAGAAAAGTAAGAAAAAGGAGCCGGATGACGTTCGGGCTTGAAACCAGCCAGGGCATCATCGCCAGGCCAGCGAGAAGCATCGACAGGAGAGTGAATCTCCGCCATTGGACCAACCCCCGGATGGAAAAGGTTCCTTGTGAAACCCTCATGCGAGCCGACGCACCTTGGCCGTGAGCGAAGCCATGCCACCCGGCAGAAAGATAAGAACCATCACCAGGAGCCCGTACGAAAGGGCGAGCTGATACCCGGCGGGAACGAATAGAATGCCAAATGTTTCCACGAACGCCAGGACAAAGGCCCCGATGGCAACGCCCGAGACGGACTCCAACCCTCCCAGGACGATGATGACAAAAGCGCGAATCAGAAAGGGGCGGCCAAAATCGGGATTGAACGAATAGAGACTGGCCAGCAGGGCACCGGCCAGGCCGGCAAATCCGATCCCCAGACCAAAAGTGATGCTCGCGGTTTTGTTGTCGTCCACCCCGACAATCTGTCCCGCATAGCGATTCTGGATAAGCGCCCTCACCGACCTCCCGAACCAGGTATGATTCAGGATGAGCTGTAAGGCCACCATGCACGCCACAGCCGCTCCGAACACCACGAGACGCACGCTCGATATGGTGATACCGCCGAACCGGAGGATGGACAGGGTGTGGGGAGTAAAAATGGAGCGGTCCGAATTTCCCCAGATGAGGTATCCCAGGTTTTGCAACACGAGCCACAAACCAAACATCAACAGCAAGGAGGCGAGGGTCGGCTGATCCGAGGTGGGCAGCCACCGCACCAAAAGCCAGTGGATCGCCCTGCCGATCGCAAACATGACCGGAAAGACAATAAGCGCTGCAAGGATCGGGTCGATGTGGAACCGTTCAAAAAGCTCGAGTGCGAGATAGGCGCCCATCATCATAAACCCGGCATGGGCGAGGTTGACGATTTTCATGACGCCGTAAATGACCGTCATACCGACCGACATCACCGCATAGATTCCAGCCAGCAGCAGGGCTGAAACCAACAGGTTTACGAATTCGATCAGAGTCATCAGGAGTCTTGGTGACTAGTGGTTTGGAGTCGGCGCGATCGATTCGCCGGTCGCCGCGTCCTTGGGAAACACGATGTCAACTTTCCCCCCCGGCTTGTTTTGCACGATGACAAAGGGGGTGTTGATCTGTCCGTTCGGCTGAAACTTCAGCACCTGTCCCGGAAGCAGGGAATTGTTGAGCTGCACCTGTCTCAAAGCGTCCCGGATCGCAGTCTTATTCAGGGTCCCGGCATTCTGAATCGCCGTCGCCAATGCGCGCATCGCGTCGTAGGCGGTCGCCGGGTACCAGGAGTCAGGTTCGTGGCCCGTGAAGGCTTTGTAGTCCTCGTTAAATTTCTTGACTTGCGGATAAGGGAGGCTTCGAGACCACCAGATGCCGGCGAAAATATGATCGACGCCGTCCCCGAGGGCCTTGCGCGCGTCCGACTCGGGACCACGGGCGCCGTAACTGATCATCTGATGATGCATGCCGTTCTGCAGATACTGCCGGTGCATGGTGATGAAATCCTGAAGGTGCGCGTCGGCCAGAAAAATATCGGCGTTGGCACTCTTCACTTTTTGAAGCAGGCCGGAGAAATCGGGTGAGCCGAGATCAAAGTTTTCGCTGAAGACCACTACGAAGTACCCGGGATGTTGCCGGATCCATTCCTTGATTCCATTGCCATAGTCCACACCGTGGTCGGTGTTTTCAAGGGCGAGGGCAAGCTTCAACCCCTTGCTCAATTTTCCCTGATCCACCAGCGAGCCCAGGTACTCGGCTGTCGTTGAGCCCAGAAGATTGGTGGGACTCAAAGTGCCGAAGGCGTACTGGTAACCATGGTTGAAGATGGTGCTCGCGGCGGCGCCGGTCGTAATCCAGGGAACCTGGTAGCGGTCCGGCATCACCGACTCGGCCTCTCCCAGCGCTGTGGAGTAAGCCCCCACTACAGCAACCACTTTGTCGGAACTCATGGCCCGCTCTGCGAAAGAGGCCGACTTCGCTTGGTCCGAGCTGTCATCGTAGAATACCTCCCGGATGGGCAGCTTCTTATCGAGGTCTTTGACCAGGATCCCCCCACTCTGGTTGATTTGCTTGATGGCAAGCTCAATCCCTTCCCGCTGGTACTGTCCCGGCTTGGCTTCACGGCCGGTGATCGGGAGGACGACTCCGATGGGAATGGAGTCGTTAGAAGCGTTTTTGGTTCGACTGCAAGCTGTGAATAAGGAAATGGTCAGCGCCGCACACACGGCGAAAACCATGCCCCGCCCCACTCGACGAGTTGGTTGCATTCCGACCTCCTGGACGTTGTTTTTGGATCGAACCGTTGATGAACAGAACGCGAAATAAAATGACCAGCTGACTTAGGATGGGCACATCTTAGGACGTTTTGACTTGCGGAGCAAGGTGAAAGCGTGTCGAAATACGGAAAGGGAAGGTGAAGACGATGGCGGGTGAACCA
>JBAVHJ010000184.1:0-9041 GCA_049685715.1 Terriglobia bacterium
GATCCTGCGCTCCGCAGAGCGGAGCTGAGAGGATTGGTTACCTGGGGCTGGCGCTGTGGGCCAATCCGCCTCTCGCATTCTTTCTCGCCGGGGCCACGGTGGTGACAAATCGCAACTCATCGTTTCGCGCCTTCGCCGTCACCTCCCAGCAGCCCTCCGCCGGAAACGTCATCGCAATGACCTCAAACGTGCTGCCCGGATATTCGCTGACGACGTCACTCAATTTCAGCGGCGGAGCCGGACCATCCAGGCGCCGGCCGGAAATCGCGAGCCGCACGCCCGCCGGACGAATCAGAATCACCTTGTTATCGGTTCCCGCGCGCCACCCCTGCCGGGGAAACCAGATGGCGCGGCTCTCGCTGATGTACCACTCGCCCAAGCCGAACGGGCTGGCCTTCGGATCTCTCGGCGGCTCGTCGAGCAAAGGCTTCGTCACCGCGCACGCCGCCATCCAGGAAGGCGTCGAGCCCAGAGCAGCTTGGACTTCCCCGTGTGGAATCACCGAGTCAAAGAGAAGTGCAAGCGACAGGTGGACTGCCATTAAGCCGTCGAGCTCCCGCGAGGCGAGTATCTTGCCTGAGCCAGGGTCAAGGCGTACCAGGCGCGAGGAGTATTTCGGCAGCGTGGGGCCTACCTCGATGCCGAACAATTCGGTGTCGTTGCGACCGGCCACAAGACGCATGAAATAGAGCGATGGCGCGAGATGCGCGACGACGGCGCCGGACGCGGGGTCGATGACGTATACGCCTCCGCTGGGTGGAGTGGCACAGCCCCGGCGGTCGAACTTACCCCCGAAGCCCTCGTACATCACGAGACGGCCGCCCGCGGCCACTGGCGGCTGAAGCATGAGGGGCTCCGTCGCCTTGCTCCCAGGCAGGCGGCAATCTCCGCCCAGCTCGTGGAGATCAATCGGTTTGCCGTCCGCTAACTTCTGAGTTTCCGGCGTCACGCTCCAGAGCGTGCCTTTGCCCTTGCCGTAACCGAGAAGGTAGTACTTCTCTCCGGCCCAAACGCCGGTGAGCCTTTGGCCGCCGGGGATTGAAATGGACCGGGCGAGGGTGTTGGTCTTGAGATCGAACATATCCAGGGATGGCGGAGACGGGTAACCCACACCGAAGAGCCAGCGGCGGTAGGACGATGGCTGCAGAAGATAGGTCCTTCCGAGTGGTCCCATAGCCGGCCCGCGCCGGAGCGTCAGCAAATCGACAATGTCGATGCCGACGTTGCCTCGCTGCGCATAGAGTTGGTGTCCATTCATCGAGAGAACGCCGTGCAGGGCCGGAAAAATCAACGGGAACAGCTTGGCCGATTCCAGATCGAGCAAGTAGATCGCACAGCAGGTCTGTGATTCAGGAGGCTTGGGAAGCGCCACAAGCAGCGTCCGGCCATCCGGCAGCGAAGCGACCCAGTCCGTCAAGGATCCCGTGTGGATGGTGCCAATCGTTTCCAGCGTGGCTGGGTCCAAGGTCTCGATCACACCTGATCGGCGGGCTAGAAGAAGAACCCACCGAGCTTGATCAGACGCACTCGCCCTGGCCGGGATGAGTGATGCCAACAAGAAAACCCAAACGAATGCGCGAAGATTCATGTGTGTGCCTCAACCGAAAAGACGCTGCCGCCGCGGAGATCGTTAACAAGCATTTGGTTATAGGTGATAGGTAATAGGTCATAGGGGATAGGAAATAGGGAAAAACAGTTTCAAGTTCAAAGTCCAAGATCCAAAAACCAAAGCCCAAAATCCAAGGTGCAAAGTTCAAAGTTGAAAGGCGAAAGTTCAAAACGAAAAGTTCAAAGTGCCAAGTTCAAGGTTCAAAGTCGGAGGCGGAAGCTCCAAGGCTTCTTCTGGCCTCTGACTTCTGTCTTGTCTCAGCTGAGGCACTCGCAGCCCCGCGAGCGGGGCGTAGGATCTTTAGCCCACGGCGAAGCCGTGGGTGGACATGGTTTGATTTAGATTCGAGCCCCGGCAGGGGCGAAGGATCTGCAAGAATCATGGAATTCAAGGAAAGAGATTTTGGAAGGTCCGGGTTCTCTGTCGCCCCTGACGGGGCTCGTTCCTTTTGTTGATGTACGTTCCCACGGCTTCGCCGTGGGCTAAAGATCCTACGCCCCCATAAGGGGGCTTAGAGGGATGCTGACCCAGCGTACGCCGCAAGGCGGCGAACGCTGGGCTGGACGCCGTAGCACCTTCGGCGCAGTCAAATGCGCCTGAATGCGATCTTGTGGGGGGAATGGCCTGGATGCGAATCGCAGGCATGTCTGCCGCGACGGACCTGCGGCACCCGCCATCTGCAGTTCCGCCGACGAGGCTTACTCGAGTGTTGGCTCTCAAAGACAAGGCAACCCGCCGCGGCGTGCCGCACTCCAAAGAGACAGGGTGGCACACAAATTAACGCAATTCAAAAAACCAAGCGGCGCTGAAGTGCCGCGCTCCAAAGAGACAGGGTGGCACACAAATTAACGCAATTCAAAAAACTAAGCGGCGCTGAAGTGCCGCGCTCCAAAAGTTCGATGCACTACCTGGGAATGGAGAAAACTGGTATACTGTGGCCTTCCTAACAGGGTGTTTCCGTTGTGAATTGGCTGCATTGGCGCGGTAAACCCAGTTCATTCCCATGATTTTCGACTGGAACCAAGACGAACGATCCCAAAGGAGAATGTGGTTATGAGAAAAGCCGTGTCTTTCCTCCTTGTGCTGTGCCTCGCTTACACTCCGCTCATCGAGTGTGCAGCGACCGCAGGAACTTACGTTGCAGCCGAGGCTCCATCCCAGGATCCTCCGCCGCAGGATTATCCGCCCCAGGATTCTCAGGCTCTTGAACCCTTCTCACCGGACCAACTGGACAATCTGCTGGCTCCCATTGCGCTTTATCCGGACCCGCTGCTGTCGCAGGTCCTGCTGGCGGCGACCTTCGTAGACCAGATTGATGAGGCGGCGCGGTGGGTACGCGCGAGTGGCTCCTATGGAATTGACGATCAACCCTGGGACGTCAGCGTCTTGGCGGTAGCCCATTACCCGTCGGTCCTGTACATGATGGATGGCAAGCTGGATTGGACGACGACGGTCGGACAGGCCTACGTCAACCAGTCGACCGACGTGATGATGTCCGTCCAGCGCTTGCGCGAGATGGCTCAATCGCAGGGCAACCTGTTCACGACCCCACAGCAGGAGGTCATTAATGAGGGCGGGTACATCCAGATCGTTCCCGCATCACCTCAATACATTTATGTGCCGGTTTATGAACCGAGTGTCATCTTCTATCGGCGCGCTTATTTTGGAGGGGCCTGGGCCGTCGGGGTCTTCTCCTTCACGGCGGGGTTTCTTATCGGGTCGTGGCTGAACCATGACTTCGACTGGCGCAGCCATCGAATTTTCTATACCGGGTGGTCAGGCGGGGGATGGATTGCCCGCAGTCGCCCCTTTGTTCACGTGACAAATGTGTACGTCAACAACCGCTACACGAACGTCTATGTCAACCGGACCGTGGTCAACCGGACCGTGAATTACAACAACATCAACCGCTATAACAGCGTGCATCGCGACGTGACCTACGACAACCTGTCCCGTCGTAACAACCAAATTGATAACCGGGTCCCCAACACCAACAATCGACCCAACAATGAGATCATTAATCGCAATATCAACACCAACGATCAGCGCTTGAACAACAATCGCGGCCGGGAGGTCCAGGGAAGAGCGTTGCCGGGCACCTCAGCCCCCCCAACGCCGACGCCCCCACCGCAGTCCACTGGACGGCCCACAACACCGCCACCACCGCAGTCGTATGGGCGACCCGCGACGCCGACTCCACCGCCGTCCAATGTGCGGCCCGCGGCGCCGGGTACATCATCCCGCCAAACGGTACCGACGCCTCCACCGCCGTCCAATGTGCGGCCCGCGGCGCCGACATCTCCGCGATCCGAGCCTCATGCTTTCGGAACGAATGAATCCAAAATCGATCCTCACGCTGCCAGTCAGCGCGGGCAAGCCAGCCGCGTGGAAGCGGCCCGGCCCGTGGCTCCAAACCGGACTCCCGCGGCCCAACCTCAAAGAGGTCGTTCGGAAACGATCCGGCCCGCGACCCCAAACCGGACTCCCGCGGCTCAACCTGAGAAAGGTCGTTCGGAAAAGCCTTCCGAGAAGAAGAAGTGAGAGGAGACTGGTTTCATTCAAGCCGTGTGAGCGCCACTGTTCGGACCCGCGCTCCCGATGTCTGTGGACG
This sequence comes from Terriglobia bacterium, assembly GCA_049685715.1. GTDB lineage: Bacteria > Acidobacteriota > Terriglobia > JAIQFV01 > JAIQFV01 > JAIQFV01. The sequence continues at coordinate 4,221 of JBAVHJ010000184.1, forward strand.
ATATAAAGAAGGGAACTCCAACACGAAAGGGCTGAAATATATGGTGAAGAAGTCAGTAATCTTACTCAATATCCAACGCCGGATGCCTTTCGTCCTGGCACTCTTGATTGTGCTGTTGGCAAGCCTGTTCGACGGCAATCCGTTGGTTTACGCGCAGAAGCAAGAACCGGCGAAAACAAAGCCGCAGGCGACAGAGCAATCCACTTTTTCGACGCCGGAAGAGGCGATGCAGGCCCTTGTCGAAGCGGCGAAGGCAAAAGATCGCGCAGCACTCAAGAGGATTTTCGGGCCCGACGACGATCAGTTGCTCTCGGGAGATCCCATCGAAGACAATAAGGACCTTGAGAGCTTTTCCGCCGCTGTCTCAGTATCTGCCGATCTCAAGAAAGAGGGCGATACCAAGTACACCATGGTGGTGGGCAAGAACAAATATCCTCTTCCCATCCCGATTGTGAAGCAGGGGGACCACTGGATCTTCGATACCAAGGCAGGGATTGATGAGATTTTGAATCGAAGGATTGGGGAGAACGAGCTCTCGACAGTCGCCACCTGTCGCGCCTATGTCGTGGCACAGTGGGAGTACTTCACCGAAGGCCACCTGGGGCCGGATGGGGTGGCCGCCTACGCTCAAAAATTCAGGAGTACTCCGGGGCAGCATGACGGATTGTTCTGGGAAACCGCTGAGGGTGAAAAGCCGAGCCCACTGGGAGAACTGGTTGCAGCCGCCCGAGAAGAAGGCTACGGACTGAAGGGCCGGACCCAGGCCCAAGCTCAAGCGAAAGAAGAGGGCCAGAAGCCCGCACATTCCCCCTATCACGGATACTTCTTCAAGATCCTCACCCGACAGGGTTCGCATGCACCGGGAGGAAAATACAGTTACATCATCAATGGAAACATGATCGCCGGCTACGCGTTGCTCGCTTATCCCGCCAAGTGGGGAAATTCCGGCGTGATGACTTTCATGGTGAATCAACAAGGGCGCGTCTATCAGAAAAATCTCGGTCGTGACACGGCGAAGACCGCAAGCGCAATCAATGAATACGACCCTGATCCAAGCTGGAAACCGGTCGGCGCACAATGAGAAAGTCGAGTGAACGGCCACGTCTGGCGCTTTACGATTTGACTTCCGAGGCCGTTGTGACTTCGGAAGTCTTTGGATTTTTGGACAGTCTTACCTCGCAAAAATTTCCCTAAGGACAAAGCAGTCTGGTGTGGCGGACGCACTCCAGGAAAGTGGGAGTGTTAGAAATGGCACCAAGTTAAGAGATTCCGTCTTTCCAAGGTCTGACCTAGTTCGAGTCCGCTTCAGCGGACTTGCCCTCGTACAGCCCGCCGGTTTACCGGCGGGAAAGCGTCAAATGGTAATTCACTTAGCCCCGATTCATCGGGGCTTGGGCAGACGGCGGGCGCCCCGTTAACGGGCCGCCTGTAGGCCTCAACCCCGATGAATCGGGGTGAAACCCCTAGGGGGCGTATCTTTTCAGAGAGATCAACCGGGCCGCACGCCAAAACAAAGCGTCACTCGAAGTGACGCACTCCAAAAGGTGAACTATGGGGCTAGATGCCTTTGTCTTTTGTGATTGCGTGGAAAAGAAGCGGTTGAAAACCCGGCACCCGTTTCCCGAACTGCTCGTCATTCTGCCGGATGGCTCTCCGGACGTCGAAACAACGGATCCCAAAAAACAAGAGCGGCATGATCGCTGGATGGAGAAACGGGCGTGCCGGCATGAGCAATGCATGCTGGCAGGCGAATGGCTTGGAAACGGGACTTGGATCAGTGAGCTCTGGACCGAAATCAATAGGGTTTCACGAAAGTGGCGGAAGAAATTCCCTGTTCTGCGTGATCAGGTCATTTACTGCGGCACACACACGGGTGATTATCTTCCGCTGAAAGATGTCCGAAAGCTCGAAAGGGAAATCAAGTTTCTTCGGGCACAGGACCTGGAGAAGGCAAAAGTGAAGGACATTGAGGGAATGAATGAGTTTTTGTCCAAGCTGGAAAAATTAGTGAAAGCATCCCTCAAAGTAGGAAAGCCGATCGCGTTTTAAGGAACGATCGGGGATTACCGCCGAGGCGCAGAGAGCGTAGAGTTCAAAGTTCAAAGTTCCAAGTTCAAAGTCCAATAACCGAATCTCATGGACGGGGTGCCGCAGGTATGCGTTCTGTGCATGCCTGCGAACCATAATGACCGAATGCCCATTTTCTCCCACGCACTCCGGTTCTCTACATCATGCCACCCCCGTCACACCTCTCTCGGGTCTCGCCTATGGTCCGCATGCCCCGATGGATCGGGGCGTGCGGCACCCCTTCATGCGGCAACCGTGCAACTTCAAAGCGGCCGCTCATTCATACCGCAGCGCCTCGGTGGGATCCAACCGGCATGCCCTTCGTACCGGCATCCATGACGCCGAGGCCGAGATCACCATCGTGAGGGCGCTGACTGAGAGCAACGTCAGCGGATCGGTGGGCTTCACCTCGAAAAGCAGTGACTGCATCAGGCGAGTCAGCGTCGGGGTTGCGACCAGCGCGACCAGCAGTCCTGCAGCGGAGAGGAGGAGTGCTTCCTTCATCACCAGCGATGCGATCTGGAGGCGTCCGGCGCCGAGCGCCACTCGAATCCCTAATTCCTGCGTCCGCTGTCGCACCGAGTAGGAGATCACGCCATACACGCCGATGCTGGCCAGGCCCAGCGCGAGGCCGGCAAAAATCAACAGCAGCTGCATTTGAAATCGTGGCCGCGACACCGAGTTGCTCAACACAGAGTCCATGGTCTCGATGCCCGAGAGCGCCTGTTCCGGATCCACGCGATGCACCGCCTTCTCCGCGGACTGCATGATCTGGCGTGCATCGCCGCGGGCGCGAACCACCAGGGTGGCAAAGAACATGGAGGCCTGCGAGTTGGAAAGAAAGATGGTGGGCACCGGCGCCTCGTCCAACCCTTGCTGCCGCGCATCGGCCACCACCCCGATGATCCGCGCCGGGTTGGGAATGTTCCAGCAGACGCTGAATGGCCTGCCGATGGGATCTTGGCCCTCCATGTAGTTTCTCACAAAGGACTGGTTGACCATCATCACGCTGGGCGACCCTAAATGGTCCTGCTCGCTGAAATCCCGTCCTGCCACCAGGCGCGTCCCCATCGCCCGGAGATATCCCGGGTTGATGATGAGAAACTGGGCCGATTCGGACTTGGCAGGGGCCGGCTCTTCCGTTGAGGTGCCGGGAGCGAAGCAGGAAGCGGAGATCTGTCCGCGCAACGGAAGAAATTGGACACTGCCGGCCGCCTCCACTCCCGGCGCCGTCCGCAGTTCCGCGAGCAGGGTGTCAATGTGCCGCGAGCGTTTCTCGGGGGTGTTGAATTTTCCCGACGGAACAAAGATTCGCATGGTGACCACGTGTTCGGGATCAAATCCCGGGTCCACCGACGTCAGCCGTTGAAAGCTTCGCAGCAGCAGTCCCGCGCCAATGGAAAGCAGGATGGCCAGGGAGATCTCCACCACCACCAGGGCCTGTCGCAGCCGGCGGTTGCTGCTGCCCGTGCTCTGCAAGCTGCCCTGCTTGAGGCCGGTTTGCGCGTCAACCCGGGAGAGCCGGAGGGCGGGAAGCAGGGCGAAAAGCGCCACCGTTAAAAGGGAGACCAGCAGCGCGAAAGCAAATACTCTCCCGTCGATGGTGATCGGCTCGCTGCGGGGCAAAGGGGTGCTCTGCGGAATGATGGCCAGCAGTCCTTGCAAGCTGAAGTGTGCGAATGCCATCCCTGCCGCCAGACCCGCGAGCGCCAGCAGGAGGCCTTCGACCAAAAACTGTTGTACCAGGCGTCTTCGCGTGGCGCCCAGGGCATGGCGCACGGCAACCTCGCGCCACCGGCCGGTGGCGCGCATCAGGAGCAGGTTGGCGACATTGGCGCAGGCGATCAACAGCAGAAATCCCACCGCGGCCAACAGCACCAGCAGCGGCCGCCGGACATCGGTCGTCACGTCCTGGAGAAGCGGCGCGACCTCAGCACTCCAGTTCCGATTGAAGTCCGGACGCATCGCAATCGTAACCCGGGCGGCGGCCTCAATATCCTGCTGGGCCTGCGGCAGGCTGACGCCCGGCTTGAGCCGTGCCAGCACCGTCAGGTAGCGGCCCCTCTCCCAGTCCTTGGAACGGTTGATATTGAGGGGAGTCCAGATCTGCGCGCGCGTCCTGGGAAGTTTGAACCCCGGGGGCATCACCCCGATGATGACGCGAGGAACGGAGTTAACGGTGACCGTTTTTCCCAGGACGTTGGGGTCGCCACCAAAGCGCTCTTGCCATAATCCATAGCTGAGGACAGTGTTGCGGTCGTGCCCCGGCGCTTCGTCTTCGGCCTCAAAGGTCCGTCCGAGATAGGGCGGGACTCCAAGGATGGAAAAGTAGGACGCCGACACCGAAAGTCCGGGAAGTGCCACCGGGTCGCCCGCGCCGACGATGTTGACCTCGGTCTCCATCACGGCGGCCATGGCCTCGAAGCTGCGGGCGTTCTCGCGCCAATCCAGAAAATTGAACGGATTGACGACATTGCGGTGGTAGCCCTGGCTGGGGTAGGTCTCCCACAGGCGCACCAAACGATCGGGCTGCGGAAAAGGGAGCGGGCGGAGCAGCATGGCGTTGACCACGCTGAAGATGGCGCTGTTCGCGCCGATGCCAAGAGCAAGCGTGAGGACCGCCACGGCCGTGAAGCCGGGAGACTTTTTGAGTATCCGCATACCATAGCGCACGTCTTGAAACAGTGTCTCGATGAAATTTACCCCGCGCGCTTCGCGGCATTCTTCTTTCACCTGATCGAGCCCGCCAAATTC
>JBAVHJ010000185.1:0-3236 GCA_049685715.1 Terriglobia bacterium
GGGTTGGTGGGAGGGAGAGGGGCTTTCCTGATTTTGCAATCACATACACAGGGATGCCAACCGCCCGCAATCGGCTTTCTATGATTCTCGACATACACTCTTCCCCTTTCGTTCGCAAAACTCATACTCAGCCTTGTACCGAAAGAGGGGATGAGGTCAGAACAAAGGAACAAACAACTGGACCATGTTTGGACCAGAGTCTCAGGGCTGGAGTCGAGACATTTAACAGGTTGCTGAAAAACTGACAAAATGAGCTTCGATTTCCTTCGATCGAACTTTTAGTGTGTTTGAATTGAGTTTTTGGGTGTTACTTGGTCCCGATGTACCACACTTTTTTCACTTCTTTTTCATTTGAGAACTGCTAGAACCCATGAAGAGACACTTATCCCGTGACGCTTCCCAAATTGCGTATGCGAACCAGGTCATAAGCGGCCACCGTGAGGGTAAACATCCAGTCGACCAGCTCTCGACCCCGATGTTTCGTTTTGCGCATACCACCAATTGTCTTCGTCCAGCCAAAGATTTCCTCCACTCGCTTGCGATAGGTTTGACTGATGGCGTAGCCGGGATGTCGCGTCGTGCGACCATCAATGGCGCTGGAGCGGTTCGTGTCGTTTTGGGCGACATGTGGAGTCACCGGATATTCTCGCAACTGTTCGACAAACTCCTTCACATCGTAGGCCTTGTCCGCTCCCAATGTCAGGCGCTGAGTGGTGGGAACCTCCGAGAGCATCGCCAGGGCCGCTTCTCGCTCGGCGGTCCCGGTGGCCGGACTGACGCACGCCGTGACCACCAGTCCGTTGCGATTCTCCATCAACACGTGGCCCAAGTAGACCAACTTTGCTTCCTGTCCGGCGCTTTTCTTGTACAACCGTGCCTCCGGATCCGTCTTCGATTGGTGCGTCGTGTTGCTGCGCTTCTCGCCGTGGAAATCCACCGTCGGATTGCTCGAATCGTCAGAAGGGGGCGAGGGCTCGTCCTTCTTCTGAAAACTCTTCTGGCTGGCCCAGGCCTCGATCAGTGTCCCATCGACGGTGAAGTGCTCGTCGGAGAGCAAGTCTTTGGCACGCGCTTGCTCCACCACTTGTTTCAGAAAGGCCTGTGCAATGTCGCCCCCCAACAAGCGGTCCCGATTCTTCGAGTACACCGTCGCGTGCCATACCGGATCATCCATGTTCAGACCCACGAACCAGCGGAACAGCAGATTGTAATTCAGTTGTTCCATCAAGAGCCGTTCACTGCGAATACTATAGAAGGATTGCAGCAACAGGGCGCGCAGCAGCTTCTCCGGCGGAATCGACGCCCGACCCGTCCAGGAGTACAACTTCTCGAACTGGGGCGACAATGCCTGCAAGGCTTCATCGACCATTTTTCGAATCGACCGCAAGGGATGATCTTCAGGGACTCGTTGTTCCGGCGAAAGATAACTGAACATCACGCTCTGTTGGATATCGGTTCCACGCATTGCTCTCATCCTCCATCGAGTTTGTTCTTAGCTGCTGGTGTTTAGATACGATGGAGATGAAAATGGTTACATGCTAAATTGGGAAATAATCGAGTTTTTCAGCAACCTGCTAGCTCATCCCAAGTGGCCTTCGGTTGGATGGGCTGTGGCAGCCCTCCCACACCGGACGGCCCTTGTCGAGCAGTCCTTTTATCTGTGTTTTCCTTGTCCATTCGGATTCTCTCCTACCTCCGGCCTAACGATCAGCGAGTCACCCGGCCTCCTAATGCGTGAACCTGCGAGGGGCGTTTGAGGGTGGGGAGATGCCTGATGGATTTCCCTGCCTTCTTCTGGGCGAGACGCAGTTCGTAGAGGCTTTGCAGGTTCAGCCAGAACTCCGCGCTCATGCCGAAGAAATGGGCCAGGCGTAAGGCGGTGTCGCTCGTGATGGCACGCTGTCCGTTCAGAATGCCGGTGATGCGGTTGGTGGGCACGTCGAGCTGGCGCGCCAGTTCGGCGGCGCTCATGCCGAGTTCCTTTAATTCTTCGGCCAGGTGCTCGCCGGGGTGGATCGCGGTGAGTGCCATGATGTTTCTTCTCTCCTAGTGATAATCGACAATCTCTATGTTCACAGGCCCCGCCGGTCGGTCCGGCCACTCGAAGCAAATCCGCCATTGATCATTGACGCGGATGCTGTACTGACCTTTGCGGTCGCCAACGAGCGGTTCGAAACGGTTGCCGGGCAAGGCCGCAAGATCTTTCAAATCCACGGCCGACTCCAGACGGTCAAGCTTCAGGCGCGCGGAGCGTTCCATCCCGGAGAATGCCTTGACCCGTTTCCCGGCGGCGAAGTCTCGGGTGCGCTTGTCCCGATAGCTGACGATCATTAATCATCCTAGCGTGAATTATGCGTTACGTCAAGCGTAATGATCTGGCGAGCGTCAGGATGGCTGGGCTCCGTTGGAATGGCGCGGAATGGCAAGGGTGAGGTCCCCGGATTTGCTCGGGACTGTCCGAGAGGCTGCGTCCTCCGCGCCCCTGCGGTGTGTCATCAATTGTCGAATGTCTTCGGGCAGCACGGCTTAGGCCGAAGCCTCTTATGGGGATAATTTCGAGGGCGAAAAGGGCCGTTTAAGCCTTAAAAACACCCTCTTTGTGAAATTATCCCCCCTCGTTAAAACAACTTAGCTTGGTCCGACCCCATCATGAGCCCATCATGACAGGGTGAGTGTTGAGGTGAGAAGTCGGACAACGAATTATTGGTGCCGCCGGCTCTGAATTACCTTGCAATCGGGCATTCTTATTGCGGTTAGGACTCCGTGGAAAATCGTATCCACGCCTATGGTACGATTTCGGATTCGGGGTTCCGGCCAACCCGCTGAATTGACGAAAGCATTGCCCCAGTGACCATAAACCACAAAATCCTTACCCTGATATTTCTCAACAAAGTCATCCGTGCCCCAGAGCAGCGCTTCGCGTGGTTGCTCCCCGAGTGAATCGATGCAGGGATCCAAGCCACCGTGCACACAGATAGTGTCTGCGGTTTTATGGTATAGGACCAAGCCTTCAAAGAAGGCCACATGGGAGGTTGGCAAAAGCTCAAGAAAGACGCGATACGGGAGCTCGATTCGTTCGGTCACGAGCTTGAGACCCGCCTCCTCCGCTGCGGCACGCAACTCCCGCGCAGCAATAGCGGAGTAACTGGCGATGGTCTCGAACGCCTTCATCCCCAGCAGCCAGGAATGGCTGGTAGGATCCCGCGTCATTCTCAGGAACCAATCCTCGTGATTCC
>JBAVHJ010000186.1:0-5806 GCA_049685715.1 Terriglobia bacterium
ACCAATGGTATCCAGGTCTCCGCTCCGCCGCACCAGCGGTTCTGGCCGATCTGGAAGGGGTCCAGCCCTATCAGAAAGGCTTCGGGTGGCTGGGCCACCTCAATCGCGTGAATAACGAGAACAAACACGGCGATCTCGTCGAGCAGGTACGCAGCGAAAACGTTGAGACGCGTGTCACAGGGCAAGGCGGCGGGCAAGTCAGTTGGACGTCGGGCGTTACCTTTGGCTCGGGCGTGTCGGTGATGGGCGTACCGATCGATCCCGTCACGCAATTGCCGGTACCGAGCCCATTGATCAAGGTCGAGCGCATCACATGGGTCGATTTTCAATTCGCTGGGATTGGGGTTTCCGCGCTTGCCCTTCTCAAGGCATCAGTCCCGGGGGTGAAAATGATCGAGGTAAAGCTGCGCCCTCACCTGGGTTGAATGCCAACCTGCTGTCTAACCCGCGCGTGCACCCGGCCGGCGCATAAAGCAAAAGCGCGCCGGGCGGGTGACGCGCTGCTCGTTAGGCAGACTAGGAGGGAGTTAAAGGTTGAAGCTCAAGGTGCCCGCAATGTTTCTTGTGGCATTTATTGTCTGCTCAGTAATTAGTGCAGTCGTTTGCATTAAATCGCCCGCCGCAGGGTATTCCTTCCCTGCGGCATTTGAGTTATGGTTGTTCTCGCACTTGGGACCATTCACAGGGTTTGCTTTTCCGCGGTGGTCATTACGAGCGTGGTCATGGGGAGGCCTTTGTCTGGTTTTGGTCGTGCCGCTGTTCTTCAAACGGTCACTTCTCACGCAAGTGCTTTGCGTAATCGGGCTTGCGATTTGGTTTTCCCTGTCGGTGATTCCTATATCGACAGGAGTCTAGACAGTCTCTTCAGCGTTTTTCGGACAGATGAGGGGTTCTAAAAACATATGTCCGCTGCCTAACCCGCGCGTGCACCCGACCGGCGCATAAAACAAGAGCGCGCCGGGCGGGTGACCCGCTTCGCGTTAGGCCGATAGTCACATGATCAAACGAACTGTTTTGATTCTCTGCTTTTTCATGGTGGCTATCGTTGCGTACCTGCTATGGCCAGCAATTTCCCCATGGCTTCATCGAAGCTCTTCACTCCAGGCACACTCTGACGTCCCTATCATTTCCGATATTGGATGGTGGCCTTATCAGAAGGATCTCGTTATCTCAAGTTTCTCAGCCAAAGCCATTGAACCCAAACTGGGTCTATTCAACAATCGGTTCGTAATGGAATATCACATACAAGGCACAATAAGGGGGAAGAACGGATGGAGCCCGAGGATAAAAGAGGTGCAGATCACTGCAAGGTTGGCTTCTAACCCAGGCGATTGGGAGGCGAAACTCGGCGATCTATTGCTCGTTCCCGTTGTCGACGTCCAAAGGGATGCAAAATATTTGGGTGAGACTATTTCTTTCAATCTGAAATTGGAGCAAATCACGCAGACAATGGGTTGGGGAGATAATCTCTACAAGATGAGGTGCGGTGAATTAACTGAAACCGTGAAAGTAGAGCAACCGAAGTAGAACGGCCTAACCCGCGCGTGCACCCGACCGGCGCGAAGAGCCAAAGGGCGCCGTCGGGTGACGCGCTGGTCGTTAGGCCGAGTGAGGCTATATCGCAATGAGGACGAAATTGATCGGTTCAGTTATTGCGACCCTTGCTTTCGCTGGCAGTGGACCTCACATAATTTCGCCCTTCTTCAGTCGCGTGGCCATCCCGGAGCAGTTTGCTTCGCAAATAAACGGAGAGCAACAGGAAAAATTGAAGAAAGAGGCAGACGAGGATGCGAAATTAGCAGCATCGGGTTTGCTACCAAACCTGACTGTCGAAGAGATCGCAGCCTCAGCAGACCGCTACGACAAGAGGCTGGTGCGCTTGCGCGGGTGTGTTGTGTCTGGTTTTGAAACGTTTTTTTTGATGGAGTGTGCGTACTCAGTTGAGGCCAGAAGAAATGGGATTTACCTTGAATCATCGATAGAACACATCCGCTGGGCCGAGAGAATGTCAGGGAGGAAGGAGCATTGGAGAGATCCTCCACCTCAGACTCAAGCTGAAGTCCGATTATTGAAAAAGCTCGCGAGAAGAGACAACAAGATTACTCCCACAACCATCGAGGGTGAATTTCAGAAGAGTCAAAGGTACTACGCCCAACCTGGAGATTTCAAGTATCGACTAATTGTTCATCGCGTTTTGGAAGCAGGCGGCCCGATGAATCGTGCAGATTGGCTTCGAAAGAAATGAGCTGATCGAACGGCCTAACCCGCGCGTGCACCCGGCCGGCGCAAAGAGCACAAGCGCGCCGGGCGGGTGACGCGCTGGTCGTTAGGCGTACTCGCACCATGATATTTATCGGCATCCTCATGTATTTCGGAGCGCTGATTGTTCCAGCGGTGTATTTCCTGTCCACGCGCTGGCGCGGTGCTGCCAAGCGTCCGATGCTTGTCGGTGTCGGCCTACAGATTTTTTGGTCGCTTGCTGTTTGGGCCTTTGTCTATTTTTCACAGCGAGCAGGCTATCAGGATGCTTGGATGGGATGGGCTTTTCTTATTCCGGTCAATGTTCTCGGTTTGACTTATTTTTTGATAGTTCTTTTTATTTACGCACGCAAAGCTAGAGTGCTGAGGTAGTGCACCCAACACCGCCCTGAACCTAACGACCACAACCGGATTGAGTTATCAAATATGACAGTCCAGATTGCATACGGAGCTTGGCCGCTGGGGCCGTGGCTCAGCCTTGGATCGTTGGGCGTCGGGGCGAATACACATGACTCTTCTATACACTGAGATATCACCGGAGTTTCCAGGGCGCGGTCGGTGTGTGTTCTTCGCCGCCGACAGGCGAATTTCTCCATCTGGGCGTGGCGATCCTATGGTTTGCAGGAAATTAGTCGATATTCCCTATCTTAATGCCGCGCTTGGTTTTTTTGGGCTTGCTCATTTTCCGCGGGGCGGGGCAGTTTGTAAGGTCACGGATCACCTTCGAGACTTCGTCAGGGCGCACCACAATACGCGCATACTCTCCGATCCAGCCACAAGCCTTGCCGACTCGCTCAATTCATTCATTCCGTCCTCCCTTCGAAAGTTACATCGCTCGGGCGTTCATCTAGCAGGGTTTAACTCACACTCTCTTCCAGAATTTTGGTATGTTCGGAATGTCGACGATACGGGGCAGCCGACGCTTGGACAGTACGAAGCCCGGGAGGAGTTCCTTGCTCGAGATGCACGAGCTAATGGCTATGATGGCTCCGATCCAGACACACTGCCGTCTGTAAGCACATTCTATCGAAACGGAGATATTGTTTCGCATGTTGTCGCATGGAAGTCTTTCGACAATACGCTGGGTAGGCTTCTTCGCGTGCCGCAGTTTTGTAGAGTTCGAACACCGGAGGAGTACTCCAAATGGATTCGCTTCAAGATGGAGGTTCTCGTGCACTTCCATAAGCGGTTCGAGAAGACACTCCTTGTTGGTGGCCCGATAGACACAATCGCGAAATGCCAGCACGACGCCTAACCCGCGCGTGCACCCGGCCGGCGCAAAGGGCAAAAACGCGCCGGGCGGGTGACGCGCTTCGCGTTAGGAGGACTCCAATAGAATGAGAAGCATTTCCAAACTTTTGTTGGTTTTCACCTTGTGCGTGCTTGCTCCCACGCTGTCAGCCGCAGCTGCCTCTTCTGAGAAGCCCGCAGATAGGATTTTGGTTGAAAAGTCGGCTCGGAGGCTCAGTCTGCTTCGAGCAGGAACGGTAATTAAGACGTATAGGGTGGCCTTGGGAGGTCAGCCGGTCGGGCCCAAGGAGTGTCAAGGCGATAAGCGGACACCCGAAGGGAAGTACGTAATCGACGGGCGCAATAAGAATAGTCATTTTCATTGGTCCCTACATGTCTCTTACCCGAACTCGGCAGATCGCGCCAATGCCAAGAAAAGAGGATGTAGCCCTGGTGGCGACATTTATATCCATGGATTGCTGAATGGGCGTAGCTGGGCAGGCATGGTGCATACCGACTCCGATTGGACGGACGGTTGTATCGCTGTGACGAATCAAGAAATTGAGGAGATTTGGGGTTTGGTTCCGAATGGTACGACCGTTGAAATTAACCCCTAGCCGTCGCCACCTAACCCGCGCGTGCACCCGACCGGCGCGAAAAACAAGAGCGCGCCGGGCGGGTGACGCGCTACTCGTTAGGCGCACACAACGGGCATCAGCGACTAAAGATACGGAGGGCAATTCAGTGACTACTTCACCTCAGCGGTGTCCGAAGTGCGGGAGCGGAATGGAACAGGGCTTCGTGCTCGACAATACCTATGGCGCCCGGGTAGTTAGCCAGTGGGCGGCAGGTGCCCCCTTGAAGTCCTTCTGGGCTGGCACGAAGTTGCCCGAGGAGAAGCTGGTTCCCATCGGAACGTACCGCTGTTCATCTTGCGGCTACCTCGAGTTGTATGCACGGCAGGAATTCGCTGCGAAATAACAGCGGCGCCTAACAAACGCGTCGAGCGGGCCGGCACCATCCGTTGGCGCCAACACACGCGCTTCGGGCCGGCCGCTCACGCCCAGCGTTGGGCCTCAACATGCAGTTTCACTTTTCCCAGAGGAGAGTTCATATGCGTTACAGACGACTTGCGGGTGCAATAGTGCTTTCCATCTTGTCGGCACTAGCCGGTGCGGAAACCATCACAGCGGATTCAAGCAACCCTTCAGACAATCACACAGGACAAAAATCCATGAGCAGAGTCACTGGCATCGGTGGCATTTTCCTGAGAGCGAAGGATCCGAAGATGTTGCGGGCCTGGTACAAACAGCATCTTGGCATTGACGTTCAAGCATGGGGCGGCACGGCGTTTCGTTGGGTGGATGGTTCAGGCCATCCAACTGCCGGGACAACCGCTTGGTTCGTTGGAGATGGTAAGAACTTTGCCCCAAGCACTGCATCGTTCATGGTCAACTACCGGGTGTCCGACCTACATGGACTCTTGGCCACGCTCCGTGCTGAAGGATGTGACGTCTTGGAGAAAACTGAGGAATCGGAGGACGGCAGGTTTGGCTGGGTCATGGACCCTGAGGGCAATAAGGTAGAACTGTGGCAACCTCCGGAAGGCAAGTAACTCGTGTGCATCCCATCGAGGCCCAACAAGTTACTGCAGCCGACCGTCCAGTTGCCGCTTCGCGGCTCCCGGTCGGCGGGTGAGTTTGGGCGTTAGGTTGCTGTTGATTTTCCAAGCTCTCCCTCAACGTAAGCAGCCCACGGGCCTTGAGACATCGTATAATGGTGAATAATTACGTGCACGAGGGAGCAGAGGAGCTGAAAACATGGCGAGTACACAGGAACAATTCATTGTCAATGCCAAGGGCAAGAAGACGGGCGTACTGTTGTCGCTCAAACAGTACCAGAGATTGATGGAGGATTTGCACGACTTAGCGATCGTCGCAGAACGGCGCCAGGAGAAACCCTTCGCGTTTGAAGAGCTGAAACAACACCTGAGGAAAAATGGCCGCTTATGAGTTGATCGTCAAGCCCTCCGTCGAGAAGGACCTGCGGGGCTTGCCCAAACCAATGGTAAAGCGTCTGCTGGAGCGGATGGACCAGCTCAAGGAGGCCCCATTTGCGCGTCAAGCCCTCAAGTTGGCGGGTTCGCAGAATCTCTATCGGGTTCGGGTAGGGGATTATCGAATCATCTACGCGGTCGATGTCACAGCGAAGGTAATTACCATCCATTACGTGCGACACCGCGGCGAGGCTTACCGCAGCCTATAACGCAGTCTGGTCGCAAGTCTCGAATTGGTCAGAATTCCGGCGCAACCTAACC
>JBAVHJ010000187.1:0-6794 GCA_049685715.1 Terriglobia bacterium
GCGCCCCGCACAGCGGGGCTGAGGATATGAATTCTGGTGCCTTGGTCCCACGCATGGGCTGATGATCCGGCGCCCCGCGAGCGGGGCTGAGAACATGAACCTCAGCGCCTGCACCCCACGGCGTCAACTATGGTGCGCAAACTCCGAGGTTTATGTTCAACCCCCGTAAAACGGGGCTGAGGTAGATTTTCAAGCGCTTCTCTCCTTATTCCACATAAATCTCCTCAAACAATCCTCAAAGAGCTTCCTGTGAACCAAAAAAAGTTTCGTCTCTGGTGATTCGTGTCACCCAACCAAATCACAAATGCCAATAGACTTTGCCGCTGAGTGGGATCGCGCGATCCGCTCGCAGAAACAACGGGGACAGACATCGACCTAAAAAGCTTTCGAGGTTTATGAACGTAAGGTGTCTGTCCCCGATCATAAAGCAGGAAGGTTTGCAACTTTCTCCGGAATCTTTGTTCATTGATAAGGTCATTCGAACGGACGGGAAGAGTCAAGCAAGCTTCGAGGGAGGAATTATGAGAAAGCTTGGCACTTACCTCGCGACCGCAATCATCATTTTATTCTTCATAAGTCCCAGTGTGCTGCTTGTCGCGGGCGATGCCATTCTGACGTGGAATCCGAACACCGATGCCGTGGCGGGATACAAGGTTTACTACGGAACAGTCTCGCATACCTACGGGTCACCCATCGACGTCGGTAATCAGACCACTTACACCGTCACCGGACTGCCTACCGGAACGTACTACTTTGCTGTCACGGCCTACAACAGCTCCCAGAACGAGAGCGGATTTTCGAACGAAGTTTCGAAGACAATCACCGTTGTTGACACAACACCCCCCACGATTTCAGCCACCACAGCGTCGTCGATCACCCAGACCGGGGCGACCATCACTTGGACGACCAACGAAGCCAGCGACACGCAGGTGGATTATGGGACCACGACGAGTTACGGCAGCTCCACGACGCTGAGCTCGAGCCTGGTGACGGCGCATTCAGCTGCCGTGTCGGGTCTGGCGGCGAGCACGCTGTATCACTACCGGGTGAAATCAAGAGATGCGGCTGGGAACCTGGCCACGTCGGGGGATTTCACGTTCACGACGGCGGCCGACACAACCGCACCCACCATTTCTTCCGTAAGCGCATCGTCGATTACCCAGAGCGGGGCGACGATTAGTTGGACGACGAACGAAGCCAGCGACACACAAGTGGAGTACGGGACGACAACGGCGTATGGCAGCTCCACGACTTTGAACTCGAGCCTGGTGACCGCGCATTCAGCGCCAGTGCCGGGTCTGACGGCGAGCACTTTGTATCACTACCGGGTGAAATCAAGGGATGCGGCCGGGAACCTGGCCACGTCTTCCGATTTCACCTTCACAACCTCTGCCGACACCACCGCACCTGTGATTTCAGGCACCGCAGCGTCGCCGGTTACGCAGAGCGGGGCGACCATCAGTTGGACGACCAACGAAGCCAGCGACACGCAAGTGGAGTATGGAACCACAGCGGGCTATGGCAGTTCCACGATGCTGAATACAAGCCTGGTCACCTCGCATTCAGCAGTATTGAGCGGACTGACTGCATCGTCACTCTATCACTATCGAGTGAAGTCGCGGGATGCCGCAGGGAATCTGGCAACTTCGGGAGATTTCACATTCACAACTGCGGCTGACACGACGGCGCCTGTCGTCTCCGCGATCAGTGCATCCTCGATTACCTTGAGCGGAGCAACGATCAATTGGACAACGAACGAGGCCTCTGACACGCAGGTGGATTACGGGACGACCGCCGGATATGGCAGTTCCACGACACTCAACACCAGCCTGGTGACGTCGCATGCGGCGAGCTTGTCCGGACTGACGGCATCGACGGTATACCACTATCGCGTGAAGTCACGGGACGCCGTGGGAAACCTGGCCACCTCAGGGGATTTCACCTTAACCACAGCGGCGGATGCGACCCCACCCACGATGCCCACGGGTTTGAGCGCGAACGCAGCGAGTTCCACACAGATCAACCTGAGCTGGACCGCTTCAACCGACAACGTGGCCGTGACGGGCTACAAGATTTTTCGAAATTCGAGCCAGATAACAACGACGGCTGGAACCTCATTCCAGGACACGGGTCTTAATCCATCCACACCCTACAGCTACACCATCTCGGCCTACGATGCCGCGGGGAACAACTCCGCATCATCAACGGCGGCCTCCGCGACGACCCAGGCTCCACCGGATTCGACGCCTCCGGTCATCTCAGCAGTGGCCGCCGCTCCGATCACCAGTACGGGCGCGACAGTGAACTGGACGACCGACGAAGCCGCGGATTCGCAGGTGGAGTATGGGACGACCCCGGCCTATGGAAGCTCCACAACTTTGGACGGGAACCGGGCGGCAACCCATTCGCAACTGGTCAGCGGATTGACTTCCGCGACCCCATACCACTACCGGGTGCGGTCGCGCGACGCCGCCGGGAACCTGGCCCTCTCGGGCGATTTTACCTTCACCACCCTAAGCCTCTGTGATGTCAATGGAGACGGAGGCATTAACGCACTCGATTTGCAGGCAGTGGTTAACGCCATTCTTTCCGGAACGAATCCGGCCAAGCTCAATATCAACCAGGACGGCGCGGTTGATGTACTCGATTTGCAAATACTTAATAACGTCATTTTAGGAGTAAGAACTTGTCCAACATAAAAAACCATGCCAATTCATTCCATCTAGCCGATCGGTGCTCGCACACCATACTTAAAACACTTCTCATCATCTTCCTTGCTCTGACTGCTGTTGGGTTGATTCCGCAAATCGGCTTTCCGGTCGCCTCGCTTGCACAACAGGCAACGCTGACCGTAGGGACCGGGAGCGGTGTTGCCGGCACCTCTGTGGACCTTGCTGTAAATTTTGTGGCCGGCGGAGCATCCGTCAGCACCATGCAGTTTGATCTGACCCTTCCACCGGGATTTTCCCTCGGTGGAATCGCGACAGGGTCAGCCGCGGTCGCCGCAGGGAAGACCGCCAACGACAGTACCATCCCGGGTGGCGTAAGGGTGCTGATCTTTGGGCTGAATCAGAACGCCATCGGGTCGGGTCCGGTCGTGGTGGTGAGCCTGAATATCGCAGGCAATTCGGCTTTCGGCACCTTCCCGGTTGGGATAACGGGGATCGTCGCCTCCGATCCGCTGGGTTATTCAGTGGCCACAGCGGGATCGGGGGGTTCTGTTTCAGTAACGGCAGCATCTGACACGGCGCCTCCAGTCATCTCGGGGGTGGCAGCCGGATCGATTACGCAGAGCGGGGCGACGATTGCCTGGACGACGAACGAAGGCGGTGATACGCAGGTGGAGTATGGGACGACTGCCAGCTACGGCGGTTCCACGGCGCTCAACACGGGCCTCGTGACGTCGCATTCAACAAGCTTATCGGGCCTGACGGCGTCGACCCTGTATCACTATCGGGTGAAGTCGAGGGATGCGGCTGGGAACCTGGGGAGTTCCGCAGATTTCACTTTAACGACGCTGGCTTGGAGCACTGAGTGTGCGCCGGCGAATGTGCGGTGCGTGGCGGAGGCCCCGGGGTCGACCCAGGAGTACGCGACGATTCAAGCGGCGGCCGATGCAGCGCTGCCGGGCGACACGGTGCTGGTGTATGACGGCAACTACGCCGGGTTTGAAGTGTCGAGTTCAGGAACGTCGGCCGCGCCAATTCGTTTCAAGGCGGCGGCCCTCAACGCGGTCATCAACGTGGACGGCCCGACCGGCGACAGCATCCGGTTGCAAAATGTGAGCTACGTCAGCGTGGAGGGATTTCACGTGGAGAGCCCGTCACAACGCTGTGTGGCGGCCATGGGAGCAGGGCCCGCGACGCCGATGCTGGGACTGTCGATCCGGAACAATACCTGTCACGCTTCGGCGGCGGAGGGGATCTTTCTGTCTGATGTGAGCGGCGGGTTGATCGAGGGGAATACGATCAGCAACGCAGGCCGGGGGAGCAATCCGGTCGGCCATGGGATCAGTCTCGTGGAGGCGGGGAGCGACAATACAACGTTGCGGAGCAATGTCATCACCGCCAGCAGCGGAGATGGGGTCAATGCAAGCGGAAATGCGTCGGCGGGTGGAGACGGCCTTATCCGGGGACTTTTGTTGGAAGACAATACCATCTCAGGCGGCAGTCTTAACGGTGTGGGATTGGATGGCGTCCAGGATGCAGTGGTGCAGAACAACCTCGTGTATGGCAACGGGCGCAGTGCGGTCCGGGGCTATCAAAGCATCGGAGCACAAGGGCCGCATAATCTCACGGTCGTCAATAACACCCTGCTGACGTCCGCCAGCGGAGAGTTTGCGATCCGGCTGACGGAAGACCTGGGTGGCCACACGTTGTTCAATAACATTCTCTTGAGCGACAACGCGAGTGGAGGCAGCGTGGCGGTGAGCAACCGGAGCATGGTGAGCAGCACCAATGGAGTGGTCGACCGCTTTTCGCTGGATGGAGGAGCAACAGTGATCACCCTGGCCGAGTGGCAGACCGCAGGTTACGACGGCGGGTCGTTTGTGACGACGGGGGCGGACTTGTTTGTGAACGCCGCGGGGAATGATTACCACTTGAAAGCGGCGTCGCCGGCGATCGATGTGGGACGGGGAAGCTTTGCGGGGGTGACGGCGCCGGTTACGGATCTGGAAGGAAACACCCGGCCGAGAGGCTACGGGTATGACGTGGGTGCCTTGGAGTCTTCCTTCCAGGCCGCCGACACCACCCCGCCAGTCATCTCAGGGATCACCGCCACCACCATCACCACCGCCGGTGCGACGATCAACTGGAAGACTGATGAAGTTGCAGACTCCCAGGTGGAGTACGGAACAACCACGAATTATGGGACCGTTAGTACGTTGAACTCGTCTTTGGTGACCAATCATTCGATGGTCCTGGGCGGTTTGAGCCCAGGGACCACGTATTACTTCCGGGTGCGCTCACGGGACGGGAGCGGAAACCTGGCGATCTCCGCTGGATTCTCCCTGACAACGCAGGTGGCTGTTCAGGCTCTCGCCATCTCTAATGTTGGGGTCACCAATGTCAGGTCACGCCAGGCCACGATCAAGTGGACCACCAATTTGCCCTCGACCTCGCAGGTGGAATTCGGCGCAAGCATCAGGCTGGGCTCGCTGAGTGCCTTGAACTCGACCCTGGTCACCGCTCACGCGGTGACATTGAATAACCTGAAGGCGGGGAAGACTTATTATTTCCGGGTACGTTCCAAAGACGCCAAAGGGAATTTGGTGGTTTCAAGCGTTTCCTCGTTCATTGCAGTCCGGTAGCCGGTAATCGATCCGCAGCGACTTGGTTTTTTGGAACAATGTCGGGCTCCCCGAACGGTCATCCTGGGGAGCCCGATTTTTTTGTTTGGACATGCCTCTCCCACCGGTAAACCAGCTGGGTGCCGCAGACATGTCTGCGATGGAATGCGCGAGCGGTCTCGGTGTCGGGTTTGGAAATGATGGGGACGGATGCGCAGGCATGCCAAGAGCGCATGCCTGCGGCACCCGCATCGAGAGATTTCGTCGCTTCCGGCCTTTGTGTGCATACCCGGCCCGGGGTTGAAGCTCGAATCCTTGTCCTCACGCGTGATGCCACTTGTAACCAAGCCCGATGTATCGGGGCAAAATAATCGTAGCCTGAGGCGTGAGCCTCAGGTTCCAGCGGGGTCATGGATCGTTAAGTCCGCCCGGGCGGACGACATAGGGACACCGTTTATGTTCGAATGCAAGCTCTGTCCAACCGAACTCCGTGGGGGTTGAACCGTCTCCACCTTGGATTGTTATGTCGTCCGCTCAAGCGGACTCATTTCTTTTTTGTGGGCGCTCCCTATCCTGAGGCTGGCGCCTCAGGCTACGATTCTTCCGCCCGCCTTCGGCGGCTGCCTGTGAGCATACCTTGGAATGTAAACCTTAGACCTTTCAAACGACACACCCAATTCCTGGAAGACGCGAATTCTCAAGCCTCCTAGCTGAGTTCTTGCTTCGAAATTCTCCATTCTTGGGATAATATTCCCCGTATTATTGTTATGATTTGCGCGGGGGCTTCCGAAGGAATTCCTTAGCTTGTCGCCGATCGCCACTCTGCAAACTCGGAGGTCAAGGATGCATTCTAAGACTCTTGTGGGATCACTCGCCCTGCTCCTGATACTGTTCATCCATCAAATCTCGATTCCTTCATTGGTTGTCGCTCAGCCCCTGGGCCCTTTGCCTTCTCTTCGTGAGCAAGCCCAAATCCAGCAGGAATGGCTGAAATGGCGGCTGGAGCGGGAATTGCCCCGGCTGATGCGTCAGAACGGTGTCGCCCTATGGATTGTCGATTGTCGCGAATACGACGAAGACCCGGTATTCAAATTCCTTGCCTCTCCCACCCTCTTTGCGGCAAGGCGCCGTACGATTCTTGTGTTTTATGATCGGGGCGATGAAAAAGGGGTGGAGCGGCTGGCGCTGGGGGGAGGGTCAAACGACGGCCTCTACACGGTCTATCGCGACCCCGATAATAGCGATCGGGAAATCTACGGCAAGAGTCAATTCGTTTCGCTCCGAAAAATCGTTGAAGAGCGAAAGCCTTCCACCATCGCGCTCGATATTTCAGCCACGCATTCATTTTCAGATGGCCTCTCGGTGTCGGAATATGAGTCGCTCTCAGACGCCCTGGGTCCCCAGTGGATGGCGCGGGTGGTTCGGGCCGAACGACTCCCGCTCGATTATCTGGACGTTCGCCTTCCTGAGATGCTGCCGACTTATCGTCACATGATGGAGATTG
>JBAVHJ010000188.1:0-5590 GCA_049685715.1 Terriglobia bacterium
CGGTAACGCTGAAGGCCGGCGATGTCTTCCATATAGCGCCAGGCAAAGTCCACCAGGCGACGAATAACGGCAGCGTCACAGCAAGATTGTCGGCAGTGTTCGTGGCAGAGAAAGGCAAGACGCTCACGACGCAGGCCAAGTAAGAGCTCTACTCTCTCCCTGACGGCCTATAGAGCCACATGCTCATTCCGCTGTCCGAAGTGCAATGAACCCTTCGTTGCGGCGGACTTGCTGCGTTTGCCGCTGAGGTCGCTCTCGTTGGGTCTTTGGGCAAAGGACATGGGTCACAGCAGATCCGCTCTATACGGGGAGGGGGTGGTTTGTGCGAGACTTTTATTGGAGGAGGAAAGACGATGAGCAAAGTACTTGAGGAGGTTTTAGGGGCGAATGCCCGTTATGTCGAAGGCTTTGGTGACAAGGGCAAGTTAGCCATGCCGCCGGCCCGCAAGTTCGCGATTCTCACTTGCATGGATGCGCGACTGGATCCGTCTAAATTTGCGGGACTTGCGGAAGGAGACGCTCACGTCATCCGGAACGCGGGCGGCCGGGCCAGCGATGACGCAATTCGATCATTAGTGATCTCATATAAGTTGCTCGGCACTCGCGAATGGTTTGTTATTCATCACACCAACTGCGGCATGGAGCTGTTCACTGACGAAATCATGCGTGATCTGCTTGGAAGCAGCCTGAAGACCGCAACTTTCGATGGGAAGGTCTGGCGCGATACCGGCGCGGGACCTGGGTCCACAGAGGGTCAATTCATAGATTGGCTGACGATCAAGGACCAATCGAAAAGCGTAGTCGCGGATGTCAAGCGCGTTCGAACTCACCCTTTGGTTCCTGGTGACATCCCGGTCTACGGATATGTCTATGACGTCGCAACGGGAAGACTGGTAGAGGTTCCTGAGGCCACTGCAGCGGGCAGGGCTGGATAATCCGGCGGGAACCCACGCAAGGGCGAACCGCGAAGTAAGAGAGACCTACGGCAGTAGCAGTCGCGCCCGCCTCCTAGTGGTTGTAAGACGGCGTTGAGTCCACACTATGGATCGGGACTTCAATCGAGCCGGTGGGGAATTCGTCTCCTTTTCTCCCACAGCGACGAGGGTTCAAAAAGGGTCCCAATGGATAAGATAAGCCTGGAGAAGGTCGGGCCTGGAAACCTCTCAACTTGTGGCATCGGCTGCCTTACCGACCCCAAGAATCAAGGCTATCAACCCAAGGTCGAATGGCTCCAGAAGCGATTTGCTGAGGGACTACGCTTTCTGCTTTTTCGTAATGAAAAGGGCAAGCCGCTGGCCTTTCTGGAGTACGTGCCGGGTGAGTATGCCTGGCGACCCGTAGACGCGCGAGGCTGGCTGTTTGTCCATTGTTTATGGGTATATCCCTCGGGGAAAAAGGTGGGAGGGTTGGGCCGCCGCTTGATCCAGGCCTGCCTGGAAGAAGCGCGGCAGACTGGGGCCACAGGCGTGGCGGCACTCGTCAGCGATGGAGCCTGGATGGCAGGCAAACAGATTTTTCTCAAGAATGGATTCAAGCAGATCGCAGAAACCGATCGATTTCAACTGGTCGTTTACCGCCTGAAAAAAGGGAAGGAGCCCCAGCTCCGTGATATTAGAAGCAATCTGGCAAAATACAGAGGCTTGCACATCGTGTATTCCGCACAATGCCCCATGCTGCCTAAGTCAGTGAACGATCTGTCGGAAATGGCAGCCGAACACGGCCTGAAACTAAACGTCACTGCCCTCAAGAGCCCACGCGAAGCGCAAAACGCGCCGTCGTATTATGGTGTTTTCAACCTGGTGTGGAACGGGCGGCTGCTATCGGATCATTATGTGAGCAAGGGGCGATTTAAGAACATCCTTCAGAAGGAGATTCTGAGAGGGAAGGATTAAAACGACTCATTCCCCTGGTTCATTTAGAGCTTCAGGGATGAAGCCAATCCTCTCGTTGGTGCTGAAACATGGGGATGAAAGCTATGTCTCGTCCGTTGACGGCCTCCCTGGTCATCCTCGTTGGCTCGGCTACTGGGCCTGGCTGGAGTGGCGTGACCTGATCATTGGACGAACCCAATGCTGGCGCGGCCATGCAGGTCTGGCGAACTCACCTCGGGCTACAAACATGCGATTGATCACTGGCGTGCCTTCGTTATTGATGTTCTGCTCGACCAGCGCAATTTAGGGGGCGAGCCGCTTTTTCGCACCGGACTTCGATGCAGCGACCTAGTGTTCGGTCCTCATGAATGCATTCTGATAACGACAGGTAAATTTAGGAGGCAGGCAGTGGCATTGAGCGCCTTTGATGAAAAGTCGAGACCGCCCCAGGATGCGGAGTTAAAGGCAACGCTTGGAAAGACATTCGTCCAGTGGGGGAAATTGAAAAGGGTGATCGGGCTGAGGTTTGCCCCACTGTCGGTTGATTGGGGATTTTCCAGCAAGAAAACCGGCTGGGGACTGAGACTCAAACAGGAGAATCGAGCCATCCTTTATATGATCCCATGCAAGGGCTACTTTCTCGCTTCCTTTGCCTTGGGAGAAAAGGCTGTGAAGGCCGCCCATGAGGGCAATCTGCCTGTTTTGTTTCTTAATGTCATCGACGCCGCAAAAAAATATGCTGAGGGCCGCGGCGTAAGGTTTGAGGTGAGAAGCGCCGAGGATGTCCGTATCGTGGAAAAGCTTGCCATGATCAAGATGGCGAATTAGCCCTCACTTGAACTGAGCCGAGGCGTCGGGTAGGCGATTCTTTTGGCTCGAACTTGCAGCCGATCCGCGTATCTCGGTCCACCACCTTTTCCGAATCGGTCGGAGCCGAATTTGAGGATGCCGCGCACGACGGCGGGAGACTCACGGGAAGAGAAAATAGAATGACTCTACACACAGTCCTCTGGATTGTCATTATCCTCTTCCCGATCTCCGAAATCAGTCTTGGAATCCGGAAGCGGGCCGACAGGTCAGTCACCCGTTCGGAGGACCGGGGCTCCCTGCGCCTTCTCTTGTCGATCATCGCCGCATCGATTGCCTTGGCTATCACCTTCCAATGGATCCGAGTGGCGCGACTCCATGGATCGCCGACGGGGTACCGTGCGCTTGCCCTTAGTCTTCTCATCAGTGGGCTCGCCATCCGCTGGTCATCGATTGCCACTCTGGGGCGACTATTTACCGTTGATGTCGCCATTCACCGCGACCATACGCTTGTGGAGAGTGGTCTCTACAAATACATTCGACACCCTTCCTACACCGGGTTGCTCATGGCTTTCTTCGGTTTGGGGTTCTCCTTCGTAAACTGGCTCAGCCTGATTGTGCTTGTTGTGCCCATCACCTTGGCGGTGCTGAATCGCATTTCAAAAGAAGAAGCAGCGCTCCGGGAGGGCCTGGGCGAACCCTATACGACCTATTGCACGCGCACAAAACGCCTTGTTCCATGGGTCATCTGACGAATTGGCACCTTGTGTTCCCGACAGTTTTCTGTAAGCGGTCGACCCAGACCGGAGTAGAGAACAGACCGCCGGGCGACTCAAAGCACGTAGGAGCATTTATCAGACGAAGCTTCGCGATCAGTGTTTCTTAAACGAAAGAGCAATGGCGCCGCCGTGACTGGAGGACTCGGAGCTGAAGGGATTTTCAGGAGGAACTCTTCAGATTCCTGTTGCTCTTTGCCAGATTGATCAATCGGGAGGGAGGAAGGTAGGCCAAGCTGGAGGTGCTTTGAAGGAGGCCAGGGCGGTTCAATATGATCTGCGAAACCAGGGCAGAATAATTTCGTGATACCCAAGTTGCGCAAAAAGGTGCAGAATTAGGGTTCTAGAGGCCCGCCCTCGCTTGAAAAGGCTCTCCAATGTCCCGCTGACCTTCTTCAATCTTGAGAGTTCTCGATCCCGGGCTATCTGAAAATCGGCGAGGAGCAACTGCCCAAAAATATTATTTAAGGCGCTCCCCCTGAAGCGGTTAAGCAACGTGCGATTATTTGTTGGCAGACACATTTGAAAACCACGCCGCGGTAACAGCATTTTCGATCGCTCAACCTGCAAGGCATGGAAAGGTATTCTCATGGCGCAAAAGGGTGTTATCCCGTCAAACTCTGACGGCCTTGCCCTTCAAACGACGGATTCGGGGAGTAGTCTGAAATTCGGTAAGGACAACAATTTTCAAGTTGAGATTCGTAACCGCGTCGAGGAGTACTTTCGGAGCACGGGCCGGCGGCAACGCGATTGCCCACAGATGTATTTGAAGACGGCCATTCTGCTGGCCTCTTTCGCAGCGTCGTATGTCCTGTTGGTAGTTGTGGCACAGACGTGGTGGCAAGCCCTTCCACTGGCCATCCTGCTGGGATTGTCCACGGCGGCCATCGGATTCAACGTCCAGCACGACGGCGGACATCAGGCTTATTCGGACATCCCATGGATTAACAAAGTGATGTCATTGACCATGGATCTGATTGGAGGCAGTTCTTACGTGTGGCACTGGAAGCACGGCGTGTTCCACCACACGTACGTGAACATCACGGGACATGACCCCGACATCGACCTCAGCATCCTTGGCCGGCAGACGCCGCATCAGCGTGGTTTCTGGTTTCATCGATGGCAGCATTTTTACCTCTGGCCCCTCTACGGGTTTATGGCCATGAAGTGGCATCTTTATGATGACTTCCGGGACGTCGTCACCGGACGGGTCGGCGAGCATCGCGTCCCGCGGCCCTCGGGACGAGAGTTGGTGTTCTTCCTCCTTGGGAAAACAATCTTCTTTTCATTGATATTCGGGATTCCCATTTTGTTCCACCCCGTGTGGGTCGTGCTGATATATTACGGAGCGACCGAGCTCCTGTTGGGGATGGTATTGAGTGTGGTCTTCCAGTTGGCTCATTCGGTGGAGCAGGCTGAATTCCCCATGCCATGCGAAAATACGGGGAGCATTGAAAATGCCTGGGCCATTCACCAGGTTGAGACGACCGTGGACTTTTGCCGCCAAAGTCGGATGGCGGCCTGGCTCCTTGGGGGCTTGAACTTTCAAGTCGAACATCACTTGTTTCCCCGGATATGCCATGTCAATTATCCGGCGATTTCAAAGCTCGTCGAGGGGACCTGCCGCGAGTTTGGATTGACCTATAACGAAAACAGCACTCTTTGGGCAGGTATAGCATCACACTTCCGATGGCTGCGTCGGATGGGGGTTCCGCAGGATGGGGCGATGGGATGAGGCAGGGAAGGGGTAGGCTGGCATGGTGGCTGGAGTCCCTGTTCCTTGGACCACTTGCGACCTTCCTGATTGTTGTCATGGAACCTGTAACTCCCAAGCATCCGAACGCTGCATAAGCAATTGATCAGAGAATTCCCGCCATAGATTTGTCCAGGTCTACAATCTATCCTCACTGTTTCGAGCGGACTATCAAATTGACCTGAGTCTGTGGGCGAAGGTCCACCCGCTTGGAAGCCTGACGCTTCAATAACACCATCTTGCTTTGCGGATTAGAACTCGCTGTCGCGGGTACGTTCCCATCAGAAGAAACAGTCCAATACGCCGTACCTTTAAAGGGATTGTTAGCGGGGCAGCGGCTCAAGGTTGGATCACATCGCTTCGTCCCCGGCCCTCTATAGGCG
>JBAVHJ010000189.1:0-2814 GCA_049685715.1 Terriglobia bacterium
GGGAAGGCGCTTGCGATTATCGGGGGAGGTTGGTGCGGCGGATCCTTCTCCCTGCAGGAGGGTTCTAAACTAAGGCTTTCTGTCGAGCTTGCGGGGGCGACCTCGTGGGGTCACCCCAATGGAGCCACAAAGCCATGGCCGGTTGCGGAGTATATGCCAGAGACGACGGAAAATCACAACGCCATTCTCATTAGGAACCTGTCCAGCACGCTGGGGGGGCGGGAGGTTTTGCGAGAGATCAATCTCGAAGTCCGCCGGGGCGAAACCCTGGTCATTCTCGGCGGCAGCGGGTCCGGAAAATCCACGCTCCTCCGGCATGTCGTGGGCTTGGAGATGCCCACGGCGGGAGAGGTCTTTCTTTTTGGCAAGAACATTAATCGCATTTCGGAAGATGAGTTCAATGAAATACGGAAGAAAATCGGGATGGCGTTTCAGAGTTCGGCCCTGTTGAATTCAATGAGTGTGGGTGACAATGTGGCCCTCCCGCTGCACGAGCACACCGATCTCGAAGACTCGACGATTCAGATCATGACGCGGATCAAGCTGGAACAGGTGGGCCTTTCCGGGTTTGAATCCTTCGCCCCCTCCCAGTTGAGTGGAGGGATGAGAAAACGCGCGGGGATTGCCAGGGCCCTGGCCATGGACCCCGAGATCCTGTTGTTCGATGAGCCTTCAGCAGGTCTCGACCCGATCATCGCCGCCGGAATCGATGATCTGATTCTCAAACTCAAGCATGCGTTCCATATGACGATCGTCGTGGTGACCCATGAATTGACCAGTGCCTTCCTGATTGCGGACCGCATCGTGGTGCTCGATAAAGGGTCCATTCTCGCCGCGGGGACGCCCGACGAGATTCGCGCGAGCTCCCTCCCGCGCGTTCAACAGTTCTTGCAACGGCAGCCGGACCATGAGGTACAGGATGCCGAAAGGTACTTGAACAGCCTAACGGAAGAGGCGTGACCCACACAGGATGGGAGAGATCATGGCAAATAGATCCGATGAAGTGAAGGTGGGAATCATGGTGATGGTGGCGGGCTTGGTCTTGGTCCTTGCCATATCCATGATGGTTCACTACAACCCCTTTCGCCCGGCGAGTAAGGCCTACATGACCTATTTCAAGTTTGCGGGAGGACTTGAAAGCGACAGCATTGTGCGCTTTGGAGGAATCAAGGTCGGGAAGGTCGCCAGTGTGCATATCGCTCCCAACGATCCTTCCCTCATCGAGGTGGAGCTTCGTCTTCGGGAAGGAGTTCCGCTGAAGACGGACAGCGTTGCCCGGCTGGCCTCCCTCAATGCGCTGGGGGAAAATTACATTGAAATCAGCCCGGGCGACAAGAACTCGCCCTTGCTTCAGCCGGGCGATCGCATCCGTTCTGAAGAAACCCCGGAATTCAGTGCGCTCCTGACGAAGTTCAACGGCCTTTCCGACGATGCCCAAAAACTGATCAAAGACCTGGACAAGAACATCAACCAGATCGCTTCGCGGGCGGATCTGTTGCTCTCAAATCTGAATGAGGTGACGAACGAAAAAAACCGGAGGAATTTGTCGGAGACACTTGAAAAAACGAATTCCCTGATTGCACAGAATTCCCCCCGGATCAATGCCATCACCTCAAACCTGCAGGCGACCACGAAGAAACTGGATCCCTTGATGGATGATATCCGGAAGGCCACGTCAAAGCTCGATGCGCTGGTCGGGCACCTGGACAACACCGTCATTGAGGATCGCCCCCAGATTAAGAAGGACCTCGCCGAGCTGGAGACGACGCTGCTTCAGGCGAGGAAGCTGATGGAGGAGATCGACTCCACGCTGTTGTCCAACCGCAGCGACATCGATTCCATGATAGAGAATTTTCGACGCAGTTCGGAAAATTTATCGGAATTCACCGGGACGATTAAGCAGCGGCCGTTTAGCCTGATCCGTGTCAAGCCGGTTCCGGACCGGAAAGTACCCAAGTGAAAAGGGAATGAGGGTCGTTCGCGAAGGGTCATCGCGAGGCAGTATCCCCCGGAATATTTCCGGGATTCGAAGAAACCAAAAACCGTGTTGAGCAGGAGTGCAACGCATGAACAGAAAGCTTGCGGGAGGTTTGGCGGCATTGTCCTTGTTGATGTCTGTGAACTGCGGCATCCCCAAAACGCATTATTACATTGTGGAATCTCCACACGTCCAATCCAACAATGCGGCGGCCATTCCCAAGACGATCACCGTGGAGCGCTTCCGCGCCAACCACGTGCTCCTGGAGGACCGCATCCTCTACCGCGAAAACGAGAACGAAGTGAATTACTACGAATACGAGCGCTGGACGAGCCCACCGGTCGACCTGGTGAGTAATTATTTTACTCACCATTTGAAAGACTCCGGTGCCTATGCCAGTGTCACGAGCAGCCGGGAGGCCGATAAGGCCGACTATAAGCTGAGAGGGCGGGTGCGACGCTTTGAGGAAGTGGATCGGGGGAAACAGGTCTCGGCGGAAGTGGAAGTCGAAGCTGAACTGTTCGATAACAAAACCGGTCTGAACCTCTGGCGGGGAGAGGAATCGTGCTCGCGGCCGGTGACAGTCCGGACGGTCGCCGCCGTGGTCCAGGGGATTCAACAATGTCTCGATGAAACGGCCAACAAACTTCTCAGCTCCATGCAGGACAAGGTTCGGAAGGGAAGGGAGTGAGAGAAAGATTTGTCATTGGGGCGTCTTTCCCGCATGCCTGGATCGATGCCGCAGGTATAGGAAGCAGACCAGGAGGATAAAAGCCACCAGAACCACCAGGTTGAACCGCTTGATGATCTTTAGAAGAAGGGGCCATTCACTGCCG
>JBAVHJ010000190.1:0-7819 GCA_049685715.1 Terriglobia bacterium
GTTCTTCGTGTCACATCAGGAAGGGACAGATCGCAGCGCCGAATTGTCCAAGTACATTTCGCTGGCGCTGGTCCTGGATCAACCGCCGAAATGGGGATTCGTATGGAGTCATGAGAAATTGCCGCCCGATGTCCTCCCGATCCAGGAGTTTGAACCTCTGGTTAAGGAATTCTACGAAACGACACACCTGGAAAGGGAATGGGGAAGAGCCCAACCCATCCTGGACGGCTATGTGGAGGCCCAGCAGGCTACGGTCATGCGGACGATTCAACAAACCGAGGGTTACCTCCGGATGCCGTCCTCCTCCTACCTTGGTCGACACTACTACATCGTGATTGATGTCCTGGGAGCGAGTTCCGCGGCGCTCGCGCGCAACTACGGCGAGGACTACTACCTGGTGATTCCCCCGGCTCCGCATACCACCTTGGACGAGATCCGCCACCAATTTTTGCATTTTGTTCTTGACCCGCTGAGCTTGAAATATGCCAACCGCTTTTACGGCAAGAGGACGCTGATGGATTTGGCGGCAAACAATCCGAATCTCGATCCCCAGTTCAAGAAGGATTTCATGCTCTTTGCCATCGAGTGCATTATTCGGGCCGCAGAGCTTCGCCTTCGAAAACTGCCACCGGCCAAAGCAAACGACGAACTCACCCGAAATGCGGCCTCCGGTTATTTCCTGATCCGACATTTCTACAATGAGTTCAAGGAGTTCGAGAAGAGTGAGGAGGGGATTCGGGAGTCGCTCGGCGACATGGTGGAGTCGATCGATATGGATGCGGAAAAGAAGTACGTCGCCTCATTAGCCCTTGTGACCCTCCCCCCGCCGCCTACGGTCCCCAAGCGCATCCTGACTGAGAATGAAAGAAAGCTGGATGAGGCGGAGGATCTGATCAGTGAGGAGAAATACGAACCTGCCAAGAGGATCTTCAAGCAAATCGCCGACTCGGATGAAACGCTGCGGGCAAAGGCCTTGTACGGACTGGGGGTCGCGTGCAGTTTGCAGCGGAACCCCGAGGACGCTCGATCCTATTTCGAGCAGGCCCTGAGGGAGAAGAACGCCGACAACGCCACGAAGGCCTGGTCGCATATTTTTTTGGGCCGGCTATTTGACCTGAAGGGAGAGCGCGACGCCGCCGTCCGTGAGTATGCCGCAGCGGTCCAGATCGGTGATGACTCCCGTGGGGCCCTCGCCGCCGCCAAGCGCGGACTCGAAAAACCGTTTGGTGAAAAACTCCGACCTGAAAAGTAAGCCCTGTCGTCAGGCAACCCAGGAGCCATCATCCTCGATCCCACCGAGATTTAAGGTCTTCTTCCAAAGTATTTGGAAACCTTGCTCAGACTTGCCGCAGGGCTCGGTTCTCAGATATGCTTATTTGACATCCCTCCGCTTTCTCCCTAACATACGCGAGATGATTTGGAAGATATTAAAGCAGTCCTTTGCCGGGTTCGTCCGGTCGCTCAAGGTCATTTTTCATCAGTTCATGAGCCTCTTTTTTTTCATGCTGGGGCTGAGCGCCGCCTTCGCGGCGTGGAAGGAATATAAAGAGTACTCCCCGGAAATCGCTTCATCCGGTGTCCGGTTCTACACTTCTGCGGGATTTGCCGTCCTCTTGCTGACCTTCGCGGTGACCTCGCTCTTGCGGGCTCGCGCCGTGAGAAAGAAGCAGTAAGCAGCCTCTCACCGCAGGGCGCTGCGACGGTCCAGCAGGGCATTCCATTTAATGTATGGGTTCGACGTTTTCTTATCTGAACCGGGGATCAGCCATGCCTGAGCGCAAACCAAAGTTCCAGACGACTTCGCACATCGAGTTGAAACGCTTTTACTCCGCGGAAGACCTGTCCGGATTCGATGCCGGGCCATCCCTGGGTCAGCCTGGTGAGCATCCCTTCACTCGGGGGATTCAACCCAACATGTATCGGGGGCGTTTTTGGACCATGCGCCAGTATGCCGGGTTTGGTTCAGCAGCCGAATCGAACCGCCGTTACAAGTTTCTTCTTTCACAGGGGCAAATGGGCTTGTCAGTGGCATTCGATCTTCCCACCCAGATCGGACTCGATTCCGATCATCCGCTGGCATCGGGGGAAGTCGGGAAGGTGGGAGTGGCGATCGATTCACTGCGAGACATGGAGACCTTGTTCGGTGGCATCCCGCTCGACAAGGTTTCAACCTCCATGACCATCAACTCCACTGCCGCAATCCTGCTGGCGTTGTACATTGCCGTGGGAAAGAAGCAAGGGGTGGCACCGGCGAAGCTTTCGGGCACGGTGCAGAATGATATCTTGAAGGAATATATAGCGCGCGGGACCTATATCTATCCCCCCCGACATTCTCTTCGCATCGTCGCCAATATCTTCGAGTATTGCGCCAAGCACCTGCCGGAATGGAACACGATTTCAATCAGCGGATATCATATCCGCGAAGCCGGTTCGTCCGCTGTCCAAGAGGTGGCCTTCACGCTGATGAACGGAATCACTTATGTGAAGGCGGCGGTCGAGGCGGGCCTGGATGTGGATCTCTTTGCTCCCCGGCTATCTTTTTTCTTTAACGCGCACAACAATATCCTGGAGGAGGTGGCAAAGTTCAGGGCCGCACGTCGGATGTGGGCGAGGATCATGCGTGACCGTTTTGGAGCGAGCAAGCCGAAATCCTGGATGCTGCGATTTCACTCCCAAACGTCGGGGGCGACCCTGACCGCCCAGCAGCCCGAGGTCAACGTCATCCGCGTGGCACTACAGGCCTTGGCCGCCGTGCTCGGGGGCACGCAGTCACTGCACACCAACTCGCGCGACGAGGCGCTGGCCCTCCCCACGGAAGATTCCGCGCTGCTCGCCCTCCGCACCCAGCAGGTCATCGCCCAGGAAAGCGGTGTCGCTGATGTCGTGGATCCACTCGGCGGCTCTTATTTCATCGAGTCGATGACCAACGAGATCGAACGGCGCGCGGAAGAGTACATCGAACGGATCGAACAGATGGGAGGCATGCTCCAGGCCATTGAATCGGGATTCATCCAGAAGGAGATTCAGGAGTCGGCCTACCAATATCAACGCGCTATCGAATCCAAGGACCAGATTGTAACGGGCGTCAACGCTTTTGTTTCGGAACACGAAAAGCCCATTCCCATCTTACGAATTGACCCCGCCTTGGAAGAGCAGCAGAAGAAAAGCCTCGCCGCCTTGAGAGCGGAGCGGGATACAGCGAAGACTCAAAGTGCACTGAAGCTAATCGAAGCGACCGCAAGGGATCCCAAAGAGAACCTTTTGCCGCCCATCCTCAGTGCCGTGGAGGCGTATGCCACCGTTGGGGAAATCTCGGACGCCATGCGACGGGTGTTCGGTGAATATCAGGAAGCCATCGTGATCTAAGGAGCCCTCTTGGAAAGGAAGCCCGGATCGCAAAGTTCTCCATCCTCTGAAGAGGAAAGTCAGAAGTCAGAGGTCGGAAGTCGGAAGCCTGAGGCCGGAGGCCAGAATGCAAAGCTCCGAGATCATGAGGAGGCCTTTCCCTCCGGAGCCCCCGTCGCCATTCCTATCGAAGATTCGATTGATCTGCATGCTTTTTCACCCAGAGATATAAAGGGCGTCCTTGAAGAATATCTCCGTGAGGCTCACGAGAAGGGCATTCATACGGTTCGGATCATTCACGGACGTGGAATTGGAGTGCAGCGCGAAATTGTCCGTTCGGTCCTTTCGACCCATCCACAGGTTGTGTCGTTCAGAGATGCGAGGCCGGAAGCGGGAGGGTGGGGTGCGACATGGGCATCGTTGAAAGAGGAGTGAGCGGTGGGAAGTGAAAAGTGGGGAAGGTGCCAGGTGTCAGTGCCGGGGAAAAACAGAAAAAAGGATGCAAGGGTTCCCGAGGACGCGCGCTTTCGCGAATCGATAACGATGAAGATTTACGATTTACATTGATATGAGAAACCTGAAGCTCACGCTGGCATACGAAGGCACGCGATTTTCCGGCTGGCAGATTCAAAAGGACGTGCGTACCGTCCAGGGTCAGTTACTGACGGCGATGATCGACGTCCTGCGGGAAAAGCCAAGGATCATCGCGGCGGGCCGCACCGATCGGGGTGTCCATGCCGAGGCCCAGGTTGTGAATGCTGTCCTTCACGGGGATCCTCCCGTCGAAAAATCCGTCTCCCGGAGCCGTGACATCCCCCTTTTAAATACAGCTTTTCATGCCGGGGACCATGCAAATGATCCGCACCTGTGGTCCGCAGGGAAGATCATGCAGGAACTCAACAACAGCCTTCCTGCCGACCTCACAGTAACCCAAGCCTCCTTTGTCCCCCTGAATTTTCATTCACGACATGACGCACGGTCCCGCAGTTATCGCTATCAACTGGTTGAACCGTACACCCCCTTCTTGCGGCGTCATGCCTGGTGTCCGAGGCGCGAGATCAAACTGCCTGTGCTCCAGGAGGCTGCGAAGCTCGTCGTGGGAAGACATAGCTTCCGGTCTTTTTGTGATCCGGATGAAGAGGAAGAGCGCTCCTTTCAGTGTACGGTGGACGAATGCGAGTGGCGGCAGATTCGGATCACGCGGCCCTGTTATGCCGAGCTGTTGACCTTTCACATCCGTGCGGACCGATTCCTGTGGAAGATGGTCCGGCGCCTGGTGGGGAGCATGGTGGAATTAAGCGCAGGCCATTGTACTCGGGATGAATTCGGTTCGTTTTTCTATAAACCCTCTCCCAAGCCGGCTGAGTGGACAGCCCCTCCGTTCGGTTTGTTCCTCGAAAAGGTGTTCTACTGATCTCCCAGTATTTGTTCCTTTGGGGCCCGGTCCGGTTTAGAGTCAAATTACAGAATCGCAAGATCGGCCCTACGCAAGTACGCCTAGGAGCAAAGAATTCCTCCTGCTCTCCGATCTCTGAGGCCCAGCTGCGCAATCCGGATCACTAGAGCTTCTCTAGCACTTCCTGTGGATGGCGCGCGGCATCGACTTTGGGATAGGCCTGGAGGATTTTTCCATCCTCGCCGATCACATAAGTGATGCGCTTGGCATATTCATCCCGGGCCGATTCGCACGCCCCGTAAGCCAATCCTATCTTCCTGTCCGTATCGCACAACAGGAGAAATGGAAATTGAAACTTCTTCGCAAAGGCCGCATTTTCTTCGACGGTGTCAAAACTGATGCCAAGGATCTTTGTGTTTTTCGCCTCATACTCTCGGATTCGATCACGGAATCCTTTGCCTTCGTTGGTTCAGCCAGGGGTGTCTGCCTTTGGGTAAAACCATAGGACAACTTTACTCCCTCCAAATTGACTCAGCGAAACCTCATTTCCTTCATGGGTTTTCACCTTGAAATCGGGGGCCTGCTCTCCGGGTGATAACATGGGAATCCTCCCTTGGTCCTGAATTGAGTTTGAAAGTTATTCTGAAAACGCGGATGGATTATACCAGAGGGGAGTGGGTCAACGGGGATCCCACCCAGATGAGGGGGAGGAGGATAGCTCAGGAAGCGGCCGTCAAGGGGCAGGAAACCGATGATTGAACCAGCCAATCCGGGTCACAATCTTTTGAAACCCGTTCTCGACGATCACATCCGGAAAGTTCCGCCGATAAGAAAACTCAATTGTAGATCCGCTCTGCACTGAGGCTCAACGGCTGAACGGAAGGACGTCCTTGAAGCTGCCGCGCTGCCGATCGATTTTTTCTTGAAGCTTCATGATCCCATATATAAGCTGTTCCGGCCGGGGAGGACAGCCGGGGATATACACATCCACCGGGACGACTTGATTGACACCTTGCACGATGGCGTAGTTGTTGAAGATGCCGCCCGCCGTGGCGCACACTCCCATGGAAATGACCCACTTGGGTTCTGGCATTTGATCATACAGCTGGCGCACAATCGGTGCCATTTTCTTGGAAACTCGACCGGCCACGATCATCAAATCCGACTGGCGAGGTGATCCGCGAAACACCTCCGCTCCAAAGCGCGCGATGTCATATCGGGACGCCCCCATGGCCATCATTTCAATGGCGCAGCATGCCAGGCCAAAAGTCATGGGCCAAATGGAGGACCTCCGGGACCAATTGACGACCTTGTCGAACGTGGTGGTGACCACCCCGGCACCAAATTCGGTGTTGTGCTCGGAAAATGGGTTTGCTCCGGTGACCACGGTCTTTTCCGGTGTCGTTACTATTGGCATTTCCTTGTCTTCTTTCTCAAGAGAAACGTGATTCTATCAAATATTCACACCTCAAAACAAAAAAACTGCGAGAGGCCTAAATGGAGCTCCCCCTTCCCCAAGTAAGAAATTATGGAGAGGGCCCGCCCGTATAGCCATAAGACAATTCATTGGACGTCGTCAATGGAAGGGGCTTTACGTCAGGAAAGCAAGAAATTCAAGCCTGGCTCCTGTTGTCAAACGCGGCATTCCTTGACGAGAGGAGCCCTTCGCGAGTGGAGATTTCACTTGCAGGCCTTCCTTTTCGCGATAAGATAGCGCGTGCCTCCTGCGCTCAGAGGGGCGCCAGAATACTTCTAACATTCGCATGAATTCCGATCTTCTCACCGTAGAAAATCTGCGTTCGGTGTTTGACACCGTAGAAGGGACGGTGCGGGCGGTGGATGACGTTTCTTTTGCAATCCCTGCCCGGCGGACCCTCGGACTGGTTGGAGAATCCGGATGCGGCAAAACTGTGACCGCTCTGTCTATTTTGCGGTTGCTCCAGCCGCCGGCGCGCATTGAGGGAGGCAGAATTCTCTTTCATTCCCGAAGGCAGAGTGGAAATTCCAAGGCCCCCCAATCCCCTGAGAATCCGCCCTCACCGGCGGTGGAGCTTCTTTCGATCCCGGAGTGCGAGATGCGCAAGGTCCGCGGGGCTGAAATCGCCATGGTGTTTCAAGAACCCTCCACCGCTCTGGATCCGGTCTTTACCGTCGGTGAGCAGATTGCTGAGACAGTCCGCGCCCATGCCAGAGTGCGACGTCGGGAGGCATGGAACCAGGCGGTGGAGGTCATGGAGGCCGTTTCTATCCCGGATGCTTCGCGTCGCGCCAAGGAGTATCCCCATCAGCTCTCGGGGGGCTTGCGCCAGCGCGTGATGATTGCGATGGCCCTGGTGTGTCATCCTCAGCTCCTGATCGCCGACGAGCCCACGACGGCGCTCGACGTCACAGTGCAGTCGCAGATCCTTGAACTGCTTCAATCCTTGCGCGAGCGATTCGCCCTATCCATGCTCTTCATCTCGCATGATTTAGGCGTCATCGCCGCGGTGGCGGATGAGGTGGCGGTGATGTATTCAGGAAAGATTGTGGAACAGGCCCCTGTCTCCGAGATCTTTTCCAATCCACGACACCCGTACACACAGGGGCTATTGCGCTCACTCCCAACCCTCCGGCCGGGGGATCTTCCAACGCGGAAGTTGGAGGCAATTCCGGGAACCGTCCCGAATTTGCTGGCGCTGCCACGGGGCTGTAAATTTGAGCCGCGCTGCACGGATCGATTGGAGGAATGTAAGGATTTTGATCCTCCCCTCTATCCCGTCGGGGAGAACCATTGGGCACGGTGTGTGCTGTGCCGGTAGGAAAGTGGGCAGTGGGCGGGGAAGGGGGCCAGGTCCCGGGTGTCAGGTGCCGGGATGATGATGGGGCCACCTTTCCGCCATCCTGGCGAGTTTGCTTGAGTCAAAGCGGGTTGTTAGCGGTGCACCAATAAGCGGACCAGTTCACGACCGAAAACGCGATGGCAGAAAATAACGTTTTGCTCCAAGTCGATCAACTGAAGAAGTACTTCCCCTCGGGCCGGCGACTGCTGTTCGGAAGAGAAAAGGAGTTTGTCCATGCGGTCGACGACATCAACTTCTC
>JBAVHJ010000191.1:0-2256 GCA_049685715.1 Terriglobia bacterium
CGACTGGATTTTATGTTGGAGGAAACGAGCGCCCCAGTGCTTTTGACGCAGGAACGGTTGCGGGCATTAATGCCAACGCAAGGAACACATGTGGTTTGTCTTGACACGGAGCAGGATCTCACCGCCCACCAAAGCGAGGAAAATCCCGCGATTGAGGCCTCCTCCACGAGCTTGGCTTATGTGATATACACCTCTGGATCCACAGGCCGGCCTAAGGGAGTGATGATTGAGCACGAAAGTCTGATCAATTTGGTGACCTGGCATCAGCGCGAGTATGGAATTACTTCTTCCGACCGAGCCACGCAACTGGCCGGGCCTGCTTTCGACGCTTCCGTCTGGGAGCTGTGGCCCTACCTGACCGCGGGTGCGAGCATACATATTCCCGACGAGGAAACACGTTTGTCACCCGCCCACCTAATCCAGTGGCTGGCGAACGAAAAGATCACGTTGACCTTTTTGCCGACCCCCCTGGCTGAGTCAGTTCTGTTGCTGCCTTGGCCCCGGCATTCGAGCCTGCGTGTCTTGCTGACTGGCGGGGATCAACTCCATTGGCCTCCAGACAGAACACTCTCCTTCAAATTGGTCAATCACTATGGGCCGACAGAGAACACCGTAGTTACAACGTGGTATCCAGTGGGATCAGATGAGAAACGGGGCACGGCTCCGCCGATTGGCAGGCCGATAGCCAACACGCGGGTATATCTGCTCGACCCATACGGGAATC
The DNA here is from genome assembly GCA_049685715.1 of Terriglobia bacterium. GTDB lineage: Bacteria > Acidobacteriota > Terriglobia > JAIQFV01 > JAIQFV01 > JAIQFV01. The sequence goes on from JBAVHJ010000191.1 coordinate 725, forward strand.
CGGTCGCTGTAGGTGTGCCGGGGGAATTGTACGTAGGTGGGGACGGACTGGCCCGCGGCTATCTCAACCAGCCAGAGCTAACCGCCGAGAGATTCATACCGGACCCTTTTAGCACCGAGCCCGGCGCCCGCCTTTACAGAACGGGAGATTTGGTGCGCTACCGGGCGGACGGCAATATCGAGTTTCTCGGCCGGAGCGATCAGCAGGTGAAGATTCGGGGCTTTCGTATTGAACTGGGCGAAATCGAGACGGTGTTGCGGCAACACGAAGGGGTCGCCGACGCGGCGGTGGTGGCACGCGGAGAGAAAGCGGACGATAAACGTTTGGTCGCTTATGTGGTGCCCCAAGGAAAGGGGGAGCCGAGTTCTGGCGAGCTGCGCAGTTTTCTGAAAGCGAAACTGCCAGACTACATGGTTCCCTCCAACTTCGTGCGGATGGACGCCTTTCCGCTCACTCCCAACGGTAAGGTGGACCGCCGGGCCTTGCCCGCCCCCGAAAGGGATCAACAATCCGAGGAACCGTTCGTGGCGCCGCGCAATGAAACGGAACGGCGGATTGCAGTCATCTGGCGGGAATTGCTGCGAGCCCCTCAGGTGGGGGTGTATGACTCGTTCTTCGAACTCGGGGGAAACTCGTTGCGGGCCATGGAGGTGCTCTTCCGCATTAATGAGTCTTTCAACATCCGGCTTCCGCTCAGCGCCTTCTTCGAGAACCCGACGGTCGAAGCTCTGGCCACCTTGCTTTCCCGGAATAGCTCGGCGCAGCCGCTTCAAGACGGCGTCGCGGCGCTCCAACAATCCGGATCTGAACTTCAATCCCTGCTGAGCCTAGCGCCGGAAGAGCGCTATGAACCTTTCCCCCTCACTGACGTGCAGGAGGCTTACTGGATCGGCCGTGGGGACAGTTATGAATTGGGACGCGTTTCGGCCCACGTCTACTGGGAAGCCGAAATCGATGGATTGGATATTTTCCGGTATGAGCAGACGTGGCAACGGCTGATCGAGCGGCACGAAATGCTGCGGGCGGTTATTCTGCCCGACGGCCGGCAGCAGATCCTGAAGCAAACCCCTCCCTTTAGAATCAAGGTACAGGATTTGACCGGACGATCGGAGGAATCAGCACAGGATGCCCTGGCGGCGGTGCGCCGTGAACTGTCTCACCAGATTTTGCCCAGCGACCAATGGCCCTTATTTGACATTCGGGCTTCCAGGCTCAGCAGCCGTCGTTACCGGCTACACTTCAGTTTCGACGCGCTCATCGGGGACGGGTGGAGCTTGCAGGTACTTCAAAAAGAATTCAACGACCTCTATGGCAACCTTGAATGCCACCTCACGCCACTCGACCTCTCCTTCAGGGACTATGTTCTTGCCGTTTCCCGATTCCGTGAATCCAACACCTATCAAACCAGTCTTGCCTATTGGAATGATCGGGCAAAAACATTGCCTCCTCGACCGGAACTGCCAACGGCTAAGAGTCCGGCGTCGATTGAAGAGCCTGATTTTTCGAGCCGACAAGGCAGCCTCGAACCCGCC